>JBKQRH010000201.1:0-2907 GCA_052326045.1 Occallatibacter sp.
GAGCGGTACATGGGGCTGCTGCCGGAGCACGAGGCGAGCTACGAGGAATCTTCGCCCATCAAGAATGCGGGGAAGCTGCAAGGGAAGCTGCTAATCGCGCATGGCACGGGCGATGACAACGTGCACTACTCCAACACGCTGGCGCTGATCGACGATTTGATCAAAGCAGGGAAGTACGTCGAGGTGATGCCTTTCCCCGGGCGTGGCCACGGGGTGAGCGATCTTCCGGCGCAGCGGGTGTTGTGGAACCGCGTCACGAAGCTCTTCCTGGATAATCTCTGAAATTTCAATAAGTTAGATAGGTTTTGGATAGGGATTATTGGAGGTGAAATTCGCATTGACAATTCATAAATACTTGGTATAAGTGTAATATGGCACGGAGGAGGTCTATATGACAGTTTCTCTCCGCTCCGAACTGAAAGTTGCTGATGAGGTTTGGATCGCCGCCGCCCTCCTGCATCGTGAACGCCCCGACTCGATGGATTTCTCCATTGACGAAGTTGTGGAGCGTGTTCGGCGTGAGAATCTCTACGGTTTGCTCCGGCCGGGTGTTTATGTCCACGTGGTGCAGCACTGCGTAGCCAACCGCCCTCCCAATCCAGGTAGGTACCGCGTACTTTACGAAACGACGGAAGGCCGTCGCCGTCTCTTCCACAAGGGTGATCCCGAACACCCGGACCGCAACGGTGCGAAGAGCACACCGGCTAGCAAGGATCTACCCTTCGGTTACGCAGAACTGCTTCCGTGGTATGAGGACTGGTGTGCAATGGAAGCGAATCGGGCCATCGAGACCGATCCGCTTATCTCGCTTGTAGGTTCCGGCAAGCACTTATGGGCTGAGGAGCACGCGGATGGTTATGTTGACAGGCTTCGCGCGGGCTGGAAATGAGCCGCATTTTCTGGGACACCAATCTCTTTATCTACCTGTTTGAGGACTATGGAGAACTATCCGGGAGGGTGCAAGCTCTTCGGAAAAGAATGCTGGAGCGAGGCGATCAGTTGCTGACTTCCACCCTGACCCTCGGCGAACTTCTCGTCAAGCCCATGGAGAACGGTGCCTCGGAATTGTGCCAACGCTACGAGCGGGCTCTCACCGCGTCGGCGGTCTTAATTCCGTTCGACGCCAAAGCGGCCATTCAGTATGCGCGGCTGCGATGCGATCGGAGCGTTCGCCCTCCCGACGCCATTCAACTGGCCTGCGCGTCCGCTGCCCAAGTTGATTTGTTCATCACCAACGATGAACGCCTGCACACGAAGCATGTGGAGGGGATCCAGTTTCTAGTGTCTCTGCAAGGAGCCCCGCTTTAGGGCACTGAATCATAAACTCACTGATAAAACTAAGATTGTCATTCCGAGCGAAGCGAGGAATCTGCTTTTCGCTTGAGTGTTGACTGCGTCTCGCGCTTCACCCAAACTCATTTCGCGTCGAGCTCGACGTCCTTGATGGGGAGATCCCAGTGGGCATCGAGGATTTCGAAGCGGCGCTGCTCTTCTTTCTTGAAGGTGTCCTGGTCGGGGAAGAGCTGCTTCAGAAGGGGTGCGGAGTCGTAGCCATCGTTGGCGGTGGCGGCATTCTTGTAGACGATGGTGACGCGGTAATCCCAGCGGCCGTCCTCGGTGGTGTGATAGACGGGAGCGACCGCGGAAACTTTCAAGAGGCGACCCATCTCGACCTGTTTTTGCAGCACCGGATAGTGGTTTTTGCGGAACAGGGCGATGAATTCGTCGGCATGGCCCCACTTGGTTTTGTAGTAGTACTCGATGACGAAAGGCTTGTCGCTGGCGGATGCGGTTTGCGCACTTGCCCGTGCGAAATGGCCAAAGGCCATGAATGTTGCAGCGATCAGAATGAAGAAAGCGAACAGTAAACGCGTTGAGAGAAGCTTGCGCATGGGAATCTCCTTGAACGGAAATCGTGCAGGCATTGTAGCGTGGATTTGGCGTTGTGCTCCAGTTTGCTAATAGAACTCGCGGGCTTTGCCGCGACGCAGCCTGGTGTAGGCACGGATGTCACGCCCATGCGGGTAGAAAAGTAGCTTGCCGCGTCTTGCCTCGAAGCTGGCCCAGCCCGACTCCGCTGCGCCCTATCCTAGGGGTGCTGGCGTGGGTGGAAACGGCGGCGCTTCGGGCGGTGGCGCAGAAGGTGCACCTGAGTCTGCCGGCGGGGGCGAGAGCAGCGCTGCCAAAGCCGGGTATCGCGCCGCGAGGAAATAAATGGAATAGGCCGGAAAAAACACGATGGCAGGCACGGAGATCATGGAAGCCACGAATATAAGAACCGCCAACACAATGCACCCCACCGCCGCGGCCAGCGTGATCGTATAAACGTCCCAGGTCAGCCCAGCCGCTTTCCCGGCCAGCACGGCAATCACTCCAACACCCCCGATGGGAATTAGCAGCACGAGGAACACGATCACTGTGATGATGGCGAGGGCGATACCCGCCGCGATGGCCAGCCCAATTTTCACCCCGATGTAACCGGCATAACCGGCCTTCTCCGCTTTGAGCCACAACCATAACCTGCGCCACCCCTCAAAGGCGCTGAGGTCTTCCAACGCCATTTGTGGGACGACAAAGTCCTTGGTCATCACGTGGACCACTGCCAGCACGACCACAAGGGCAAGGAAGAGAAAGAACAACAGGACACCGCCCAGCACCAGCGGAAGCAGGTGTTGGCCCGGATGGTCGAACCAACCAACGGCCCAGGCAAACGCCACGGGGACGCCGATCAGAAGGATGAGCGCGACGAAAGTGACCAGCATCAACAAGATCTGCCAGATAAAATAACGCAGACCGTTGTGGCGGCGGCGCACCCATCCTTGGCGGATGTGGCATTCCTTGGCCACGATGCTGTCGAACAGAATGAACCGCATCACGCTGTTGATGTAAATGAAGAGCACAAACAAG
>JBKQRH010000202.1:0-3489 GCA_052326045.1 Occallatibacter sp.
GATTGGGCAACCCTCCCTTGTCATTCTGAGCGAAGCGAATAATCTCCGCTGTGCGAAGCATCCAAAACCAACTGCCGAGATTCTTCGCTTCGCTCAGAATGACAGGCGCAATCGGCCGTCGTCAATCCAGCGTCAATTGCCCATTGCCAACCGGCAAGGGCGGTGTGGCGTCGCGGTTTGCGAAGGCAGCCCACTGCTCGCCCACTCTCCTCGAAAGCGAGAAGAGCTCTCCGATCTGGACCAACCCCGCCAGCCTGTAATTTGAGAACGAGGCGAGGCCGGCAGAGGCCACGCAGCCGCATTCCCGGCACACCGGCCGGCCGCCAAACTGGCAGGGCGAGATGCGGGTCGTGAGGTCGGCAGAGAGGCAGGCTGTGGCCTGTGCGAACAGGCATTGCTGCGGTGATTCGGGCGGATGTCGGAATCCCGCCAGCACCCGGTCCCCCAGTTCCATGAGCGGGAAGCTGAGGCGCAGGCGGGAGAGTTCTTCGAGAACCCGCGCCCGGTCCTGCGGCGTCAGCCGTTCTGCACTTTGTTCGCCTTCCTGCGGAGTGTAGAGGCTGAACCAGAGCCGGCGTACTTCCAGCCGCCTCGACCAGAACTCCGCGAACTCCCGCAAGTAGCCCGGACGTTGGAGCAACTGCCTCGTAATCGTGCAGTGGACGAAGATGCTGTGTCCCTCGATGTGCTTCAGGATGCGGTCGTAAGTTGCGGGCGCACGCCGGCGGTCGTGATCGGGCTGAAGTCCGTCGATTGAGACTGCCAGGTAAAGATTGGGCAGATCGTTCCAGGCGGCGGGGATGGGCCGCACGGCGCTGGTTACCAGCAGGACTTCCACGCCCATGTCAGCCAGATTGGGCAGAATCACGTCCAACTCGCGGTACCGAACCAGAGGCTCGCCCCCGACGATCGACAGATGCAAGGGCCGCAATCGCCGCACCAGCGCCAGCACGCCATGCACCAGCGCCTCTCCCCGTAGGTCGCTGAGTTGCCGGAGAGGCCCGGCGGCGCCGAGGTGGCCTGGCTCATAAGCGTAACCACCTGGACACCTCAAAGGGCACTCACGGGTGATCTCGATTGACAGGAACGGTTTGTATCCGCGTAGTACACGTCCCCAGGCCGGAAACAGGTCCGCAGGTCTCATAGGTGTTTTCCTTTTCAAATGTGCGTGTTAGGCAGCCCTGCTTGCCATCTTACGAGTTGAACACAGAATTCCGCATCGCAGAGGACATTAAGTCTATTAGATTGCTTATTCTTAACCAGGGTTGCTGTGCCTGTGGAAGTTCGCCAAGTGGTGTGTTTTCAATCCCCGCTGCGAAGCGCCACGGCGGCACTCAAGGTCTCGCGAATTGCGGGCGTCCAGGCTGGAGGTGCAACCTTAGAGGACGACAATACGTCCTCATTCATGTAGGATCATTCTGAGAGGAGGAAGTGACTATGTACAAACGGTTCCTGACCGTTCTAGCAAGTGGTTTGCTCGTTCTAGGAGTGGCGTTGGGTGTCAACGCTCAAGAAGCCGCCCCACCGCCGGGCGTGGGTATGGGCCAGGGCCATCGCATGGGTCCGGTGAGTCCGGACGAGCAACTTCAGAGACTGGACAAGTCGCTGAAGCTAACTGACGATCAGAAAGCTTCAATCAAGCCTATCCTGGAGGACCGTCAGAAGAAGATGGAAAGCCTCCATTCAGACACCTCTCTGTCCCGAGAAGACCGGATGGGGAAGATGAAGAGCATCATGGAGGACAGCAACGGCAAGATTCGCGAGGTACTGAACGACGACCAGAAGAAACAGTTCGACGAAATGCAACAACGCAGGCGCGGCCGCATGGAGGGTCACGCGCCGGGCGGGCAGCCACCGGCGCCACCGCAACAGTAGATTTTAGGGGCGGCGCTAGCATGGGATTCTATGTATGCGCCGCCCGCTATTCTTGGGGCTAGTGCAGACCCAGGGAAGCAGGTCTGCGTTACGCGCTAGCCTCTAGCTGCCGCTCTCAGCCGTTGGCATGCCGTTGCCTTTATATCTCTTGGCCATCTCCTCGAGCGGTACGGGAGCGTAGTCGCCGACGTGGCCCGCCTGGCCGAATTGCGTCATGCGCAATGCCACGACCTTCTTCATCGCCTCGCGCGCGGGCTTCAGGTAACTTCGCGGATCGAACTCTTCCGGCTTCTCCCAAAAGACCTTGCGGATAGCGCCGGTAATGGCCAGCCGGTTATCCGTATCCACATTGATTTTGCGCACGCCATTCTTGATGCCGAGTTGGATTTCCTCGACGGGCACGCCCCACGTCGGCTTCAGCTTGCCGCCGTACTGGTTGATGATATCCTGCAAGTCTTTTGGGACGCTCGACGAACCATGCATCACGAGGTGGGTGCTGGGCAGCCTCTTGTGGATTTCGATAAGGCGATCCATCTTGAGTGTTTCCCCTGTGGGCTTTTGAGTGAACTTATACGCGCCGTGGCTGGTGCCGATGGCGATGGCCAGCGCGTCCAGTCCGGTCAGACGAACGAACTCGACCGCCTGATCGGGGTCGGTAAGGTGGCTGAGTCCATCCAGGCCCGCGCCATGGCCGTCCTCGATGCCGCCCAGGCAGCCGATCTCGCCTTCTACGGTGACGCCCTTGGCATGCGCCATTTCCACAACTTCACGCGTTGCCGAAACGTTATACTCGAACGATGACGGCGTCTTGCCGTCCGGCATCAGCGAGCCGTCCATCATGACGCTGGTGAACCCCATGGCAATCGCCGATTTGCAGGTGTCCACGCTATTACCGTGGTCGAGGTGCAATACGGTGGGAATTTCGGGGTAAAGTTCGGTGGCCGCCAGCATCAGGTGATAGAGGAATCGGTCCTGGGAATAACTGCGCGCTCCACGGCTGGCCTGTATGATCACCGGCGACTTGGTGTCGCGAGCTGCCTCCATAATCGCCTGGATCTGCTCCATATTGTTGACGTTAAAAGCGCCAACTCCATACCCGCCGCACGCGGCTTCGTTCAGCAGTTGACGCATAGACACTAGTGGCATAGCAAGTATTCTCCTTCGATTTCTGGGGATTCTCTAATCTGGAATCTCAAGTCCAGAATTTCGAGCTGCAACCGGGATGCCATAACTCGTTCCCGGGAACAAAACACCATACACCAACTCATGGTCCCTTGGGAAGTTCAGCGGCCGTACGGTGGTGGTACAGTTTGATGTTGTAGCGGCGAGTTAAGCTCGCCAAATGGCGGCGTAAAGCCGCCTGTACATCAAACTGTACCACCTTCGAATTTCGAGCCGTCGGCTACTCGGAGGGTGCGAAATACCCAGGCCTGGCGCGGACCTGCAGTCCTTTTTGCACGGGTTCGATCGTGATATTGCGGAATGTGCCATCGTGAGCCCGGTTGGTGGAGACGTAAGCCAAGCTGTACTGGCTGCGAAGTTCACGCCCGATCTCACGGAAGTCCGCGGCAGTTTCATCGGCTTTGAAGGGGAAGAAGGCCCGGCCTCCTGTCT
>JBKQRH010000203.1:0-3028 GCA_052326045.1 Occallatibacter sp.
TCCTGATTAACCAACGGCTGTCCGGATTGCAGGATGGCTCGCTCATCGGAATAGAAGGCCGTTGCAAGTTCTCTCGGAAAATAATCGAAATCCGCCTTCCCGAGCAAATCCTCGGGGTTCTTCGCTCCGACAAGGTCGGCAAGTGCGCGGTTTGCAACTACGAACCGGCTCTCGTCATCCTTCACGTAGATGTAGTCGGGCATGTTATCGATCATCGTGCGCAACAGATCGTGCTGAGCTCGGAGCGCATCTTCTGCTTGCTTGCGCCCCGTGACGTCGCGATTGACGATGACCAACAAGTCGGGCTCGCCCTTGCCAGAGCGGATCACACTGGCCGTGGATTCCAGCACCCGCCACGTTCCGTCTTTGTGCCGCATTCGGTATTCGAGAGCTTTGCCCTTGCCAGTGCGCCGGGCCTCCTCCCCAGCGGCTGCCACCTGCTCGCGGTCGTCAGGGTGAATTTGCTCAAACGCCGATGATCGCTGAAGCTCGGCGGGTGAATAGCCCAGGACTTTCTGATAGGAGAGACTGTTGTAGATTCGCTTCCCTCCCGTGTCCACCACTGCGATCATGTCGGCGGCATTCTCGGTAATCAGGCGGAAAAGCTTTTCTTTTGCTTCCAACTGCCGACGTATTCGATGGATTTGCAGCTGCTGGTAGATCGTGTATAGGTCGAACAGCAGTACCATGCCCAGCAGTCCCCACACAGCCTGGCGCAAGGCGAGGATGCCCTCCCAGTCATAGTAGGAATGCAGGAGGACGGGCAGAAAAGAAATAATCCCAAATGTGAGTAGCAGAGTGATCGCTATAGCTGTCGACGACAACCACCATTCGCGCCGCTCAATACGACGTGACCCAATTCCGCGAGTCTCATTCTCCAGCCCGCTGAAATCTTCGATGTTGCGCGTGTCAGTCTGCTTCATAGGCCATAGCTCAGTCGCTCGAAGCTTCGATTCCTCTTACCGTATCCTGCCGGGGTCATTTCCCCAGGTCATGCTTTCAGTTGTTTTCTGGGCAGTTCGATCTGCCGTCGCAAAACAATCATTCCTTTCCAGGTTCTCCTCCGTGCACTTCACCGGCAGTCGGCACGACCACCATCGGGCATCATGGCCGACAGGAGGACTGGAACCAGCAGGACGAGGCTCTTGGTTCTGCGTCGATTCCTTTCCTCCATCCCCTGCGTATTTCTTTCCGGGCTCGATTTACTGGTGTCTTCTGACATGCTGCTGCAGCCGCCTGATAGAGAACTGCCGCTGGATTGCCCAACACACTGTCACCAGGCCGACCGCGGAGATAGTCGCACCAACCATAAGGTAAATGTCCATGTACCAGTCGGAGCGGCCAGTCGATTCGCAGAGGAGGTAGGTCCCCGCCAAGAAGAGCATTGGGGGAAAGAGAATGCCGAGACTGCCGTTTTTTCTCATCATTGCTTCGCCAAACGCCGCTTGGGTTTTTCTGAGAAAAGTTTAATCTTGGTAAACACCTCGATTTTAGAACTGCTCTACCAGTCTGAAATGGACTAACTTTACCTACTTGCTCTAAATGACAACAGAAGCGGCTGCACAACCCAGATTTGGCCAAATGGAATCAATAACTTAGCTGGGTTATGCAATACGCTCTAGAGAAGTTCGCAGATGGCGCATCCTGAATGCGTTAGGGGCGTTCCTGGGTGGCCGGGTGACCCGGACGAAGCAGTAAAGACGAATTCGGGTATCCCAACACGTTGGCTTTACGTGCGGGGGCTTTGACTTCTGTTCTCGCGATGCCATTCTCCTCACCCCAGTTTCAACTCTAGTACCTCACAATATCTATTTATAGTTAGTACATAATGCGGTATGACGCGCCGTGAATACTCGGCACAAGCCTCTCCCGGCGCGGACCTTCGCTCGCCACTCGCCACCGCCGTTATCTGTTATGCTATGTGGCGGTCCACTCCCTTGCCCCGAGCGTGTCCTGCGGGGTCGCACCCACGGAAGCACCGCAAATCTTTCATGGAAAGGTACACCAACCATGAGCACAAGTGCATCCTTACGCGCCACGAAGCGCGCTTTCAATTTCAATGCCGGGCCCGCCGCTTTGCCGCTGCCTGTGCTGGAGCGCATCCGCGAAGAGTTGCTGGACTATCGCGGCACCGGCATGTCTGTGATGGAACTCTCCCACCGCTCCGCGGAATTTGAAGCCATCAACAACGCCGCGGAGCAGAACCTGCGCAAGCTCCTGGCCATCCCCGAAGAGTACGCGGTGATCTTCGTGCAAGGCGGGGGCAGCATGCAGTTCACCATGATGCCGATGAACCTGTGCCTCCCGGGCAAGCCGGTGGATGTGCTGCACACGGGCGCGTGGACCGCAAAGGCCATCGGCGAATTGAAGAAGGGCGTGCTGCACAATATCGCCGCGACGACGGAAGCGGAAAAGTTTGCGCGGCTGCCGCGGCGCGAGGAGATCAAGTTCTCGCCCGAGGCTTCCTACACGTACATTTGCAGCAACAACACCATCGAGGGCACGCAGTACACTGAGCTGCCCGCTTCGGCGGCGCCGCTGGTGGCGGACATGTCCAGCGACATCGCCTCGCGTCCCATGGATGTTTCCAAGTTTGGGCTGATCTTCGCGGGCGCGCAGAAGAATCTTGGCCCCAGCGGCGTGACGGTGGTGATCGTGCGCAAGGATCTGGCGGAGCGCGCGGACAAGAACTTGCCTTCGCTGCTGCAATACCGCACGCACATCAAGGAAAAGTCGCTGTATCACACGCCGCCAACGTTCGCGGTGTACGTCCTGGGCCTGGTGACGGAGTGGATCGCGGCTGAAGGCGGGCTGGCCGGAATGCAAAAGCGCAACGAAGCGAAGGCCAGACTCCTGTACGACACAATCGAGAACAGCAGCAGCTTCTACCGCTGCCCGGTGGAGAAAGCTTCGCGTTCGCTGATGAACGTGGTGTTCCGCGTGGCCGGCGGCGACGAGGCCGTCGAAAAGCAATTTGCCAAGGACGCCACCGCCGCCAACCTGATCGGCACGCCGGGGCATCGCTCCG
>JBKQRH010000204.1:0-4396 GCA_052326045.1 Occallatibacter sp.
TCCTCTGGCTTTGGTGTGGAGAATGGGGTCTCGCCGGGAAAGAGTCTTGTAAGTTCTGATTTTGCCTTGCCCGTCGTGCCCACCTCAGTATGAAACCAAATTGTTGATGGGACCAGTCCAGCTTGGACTTCCGATAGAAATTTCTTAACACGTGGCACATTGCTGCCGTCCGCGCCAAACCAAATTCGATTGTCCGCGACCATTTCTGCAAGGCGCTCTTCGGTATAAAGCCAGCACCGGCCTGCGGGCGGATCAACTTTCCGGTCCGATGGGGTTGTGATAGTAAAAAACTGTTCTTTGCGCCGCCCCTTTTCTGCTTTTGCGTGTGCAGGGAGTGATGCCCAAGGCCCCCTTGGATCTCCGTCTGGATTCGTAAATCGCCCAAGTTGACTTTCAGACGCAGGCAAAGAATTCCGGATGTATTGCCAGACTTCATGATCTTTGGTAAATACGAGCAGATTGTCATGAACAGTTGAAATGTCTGTTCGATTTTCGCGGGTGTGGGATTTTTGCCAGATGATGTTTGCCACAAAGTTATTTCGCCCAAACACTTCGTCCATGATGACTTTAAGGTAATGGGCTTCATTGTCGTCGATGGTGACCCAGATGCTTCCGTCTTCGGTGAGCATTTCGCGGAGGAGTTCAAGGCGGGGATACATCATGCCCAGCCATTGGGTGTGTTCGAGGTTGTCGTCGTAGTGCTCGAAGGCGCTGCGGGTGTTGTAGGGCGGATCGATAAAGATGCACTTGACACGGCCAGCGTAGAAAGGCAGCAGGGCCTTGAGCGCCTCCAGATTGTCGCCCTGGATGAGCATATTCTCGGTCTGCTCATCGCCGTAAGACAACTCCGGCACGGCCTCCAGCAGACGGTAGGGGACGCTGGCGGCGGCGCGTTCATCTTCGGGGCGGGTCAGCCAATCGAGCTTGGGCATGGTTGCAGGAAAATTGTAGGCCATTGGGCCGTGGGCTGGCCGGGATTTGTACGCGGCTTGCGCCGCGCTGGTTGATTTCCAACATGGGTGAAATTGGCGGAAAGCGTCCCTCCGGGGCTAAAGCCATATGATCGTGCGCCTGCGTTCAGAGGCCTGAAGGCCCCTGCTCCCTCCGACCTGGAATCAGGCGATGACGGGGAGGGTGGGGATGGAGCCCTGGGCCTTGGCTTCGGCGACGACAGCGTCGAGGTGGGAGAGGACTTGGGGGACGGTCATGGTGTAGATTTCGCGGCGGGAGTCGGAGCCTTCCTCGATGAGTTGCCTGAGGAAGCGGCCGGCGATCTGTGCGGCGAGCTGGTCGGTGATGACCTTGCCGGAACGCTGCTTGTGTTGGGTCCAGGCGTCGAGGGGCAGGGCGATCCAGAGGGGTCGGCCGTTGACGTCGAAGCGGAGATCGACGGCGTCGGCGTGGCGGGTGGCGATGGCGACGATGGTGCCCTTCCAGCGACAGTGCAGGTCCTCGCCGCTCCAGCGGTCGGCGACGTGGAAGTCCTCGTACATAGAGATAGGCTAACGTTGCGGGTTGGGAAGGGCAAGGGCGGGGCTGTAGATAGGGGTAACAGGACTATAGACAGTGAATCAATCCCACCTTAGATCACCCCAACGACGAAGACCTGTCGCTCCACCCCAAGAAGCAAAGACCGCTTGTTGGGGACCCCGGTATGGGGACCCCGAAACGGCAAAAACAAAGACGCCGCGAAGGTGGGGGACCTGGTTTTGTGGTTTCCCACCCTTTCCGCAGAAAAAAACGGAAAGGATGGGGCACGGAGCGACCCGCGGCGAAGGTGGGGCACCCGGATCAAGCTGAAGGGGGGCGGCGTTGGACGCTGCGGTTGGGGCGCTGATAGACTAATAGGGTTGCAGCGGCCGCGGCGCTTCCAACCGTGCGAGCCGCAGGGATCCGCCTGCAAGTTTAGAGACGAAGGATAAGAAGAGAGCCCGTGGATACTCGAACCCGTCACGCCCTGAAGAAGGATAAGTTTGCCCAGGCTACCGCCAGCAGCATGAGTTGGGTGAGCGAACACCGCTCCGACGTTATGCGCTGGGTCATTGGCGGCGTAGCCGTTGTTGTGCTGTGCATCGGCGCGCTGGTTTTCTGGAGCGTGCAGGCGACCGCCGCCGACAGCGCGTTGGGCGCCGCCTTGGACACCTACGACGCGCCCCTGGCTCTGCAGGGCGCGCCGGCGGAAAAGGGCATTTACGCGACCGCGGCGGAGCGATCGAAGGCCGCCAATCAGCAGTTTGCCGCGGTGGCGAAGAAGTATGGCTGGCTGCCGGAGGGCGCCAAGGCCCACTACTTTACCGGAATTACCGACCGGGAGCTGGGCCAGACAGCCGCTGCCGAGACGGAGCTGAAGACAGTAGCGGGGGCCTGGAGTTTGGGGGACCGCAATCTGCAGAACCTGGCCAAGCTGGCGCTGGCGGGGCTCTATCACCAGACCGGGCGCGACGCCCAGGCCATCGATCTTTATAACGCGCTGGCCGCCAAGCCGTCGGAGACGGTGTCAGCCGGCGTGGCGCAGCTTGACCTAGCCGACCTGTATGCGGCGGAGGGCAAGCAGGACCAGGCCCGCAAGCTGTGGGCCAAGGTGAAGGACGCCGACAAGGATGGCGCCGCCGGGCAGATCGCCACGCAAAAGCTGGGCGGCAAGCAGTAGGGTGGGCGGAAGGCGCAAGCCGCGGGCGGGCAGGTTTCCCGGTGCGTTGCCGGTGGGGCGCTCTGCATGAACGGGGGCCGGTGGAGGGTGGAGGTTTCCCACTCTTTGGCCAGAAAGACGAGACGCGGGTCCCCTTCGGCTTCGCTCAGGGCAGGCTTTCGACTTCGCTTCGCTACGCTCCGTCGAAAATCATGCGGAGGCGGTGTTTGGTTGGATGGGTTGGATGTTGACGTTGTAGCCTAGCCGACGAAGGGCTCTGGCGAGGGTGCGGGCGCGTTGTTTGTTTGCTCTGGGGTCGCGCTGGAGTCCTTGTTCGATGTAGTTAACGCGGTCGTGTAGGATCTTCCACACCAGGCGGCACAAGCGGTGGACTACGGCCCACAAGGCTTGTTTGTAGCCCAGCCGCGGCAGCAGGCGGCGGAAGACGATCTGATAATGTCCCCCCTTGGTCTTGACCGCAGCCTGGGCCACCTCGGTCAGAACCCGGCGCAGATATTTGTTGCCTTTGGCCGAGCGGCTGCTGTGGTTTTGTTCCGCGCTTTCCTCTCTGCCGGGGCAGGTTCCGGCCCATGATGTCAGTTGGGCGGCTGAGTCGAAGGTGCTTGCCTGAGGTCCCACTTCGGCGATGATCTGCTGTGCCGAGTCGACTCCGAAGCCGGGGACCTGGGCCAGCCTGACCACTGCATCCTCATGCTCTTTCATGGCCTGAGCGATCATCTGGTTGAGCTTGTCCATCTGGGCATCGATGACCTGCAACCGCTCCAGATAGAGGCCCAGCAACTGGCGGTGCATTGCAGACGGTGTTCCGCTCAGTGCATCGATCAGTTGGTCCTGGCCGCATTGCAGCTGGCAGCTGCCTAAGCTGGCCAGCTTGGCGGCATCGGTCTGCCCTTCGGACAGGGCCCGCAGGATACGCAGCCCGCTGGCTCCGAGCAGGTCGCTGACCACGCTGGACAACTTGATCCGCATCTCTTCCAGCAGACCCTCCAGTTGGCTGTGCAGCCGCACCCGATCCCGTGCCAACTGCGTCTTCATCCGGGTCATGGTTCGCCAGGCGCGCTGCTCCGGCTCCGGGACGAAGCTCAAGATCAGTTCGTCGGCAAGCCGCCGTCTCACCAGCCGTTCGGCGTCCTTGAAATCCCGCTTGCGCCCACGCGGGGCGCGATTGGAAAATGCCTGCGCCAACTGCAACTCCATGTGCGGCTCCAACTCCATCCACACCGGCTTCCAGTATTGTGCCGTCGATTCCATCACCGCTTCCTGAACGCCTTGCCCTTCGAGCCACAGACGCAACCGGTTCAATTCGCTGGCCGTGGCGCCGAACCGTCGCCGACGCGGGTCGGTCTGCACCTGGCCTGCTTCCACTTCCAGAACTACTACCATCAGCACCTTCTTGTGCACATCGATTCCTGCTATCCTGTATCCCATCGTTGCCTCCCGGTGTGGAAGCGGCGGAACACGCGGCATAAGACGTTACGCACCGTCACGCGCTACCACCGCTTCCACCGGAAGGATGGCGCTGCACTCATTGGTCCAAATCGCGCGTTCCAGACCAAACTCAGGAACGGTCTCACTTCACCCAGAGCGACTACGGCCTTCTCCGTTCCACACCCACGAAGCCTATCCGATTTTCATCCACTTTGGTGGGCAAAATGCCCATCGGACACTCAGGATGACGGCTTCTTAGGAGGAGTATGACTGTTCTTTATTGATGGCTTGGCGTCCCGGTCAATTCCTCCCGGGGGT
>JBKQRH010000205.1:0-2628 GCA_052326045.1 Occallatibacter sp.
TTGCCTCCTGACAGCTTGTAGGGGGACGGCTTGCCGTCCCCCGATGAACGGGGTAGGGCAAGCCCTACCCCTACACTCCATCAATCGCGGCCCCGAGGGCTTTCAAAGGCTTCGCGGTAGGCACGCACGATCGGGTTGGGCGCCGACCTGAACTCCTCCGGCGTATACACTCCCGCCAGTTTGCCGCCTTGCATCAACGCGACACGGCTCGCGAGCCTCAGGGCTTCCCGCAAGTCATGGGTAACGAAAACGACGGTCTTCTGAAGCCGCTGTTGCAGTTGCTGAAACTCTTGTTGGATTTCAGCGCGAGTCAGGGGATCCAGAGCCCCGAAGGGCTCATCCATCAGCAGCAGGGGCGGGTCGGCAGCCAGGGCGCGCGCCACCCCCACTCGTTGCCGCTGGCCGCCGGACAGTTGCCTCGGATACCGAGCGGCGAAGCGCCCTGGATCAAGGCCCACCAGGGCCAGCATCTCTTGTACCCTGGCATGCGTTCGTTCCGAGGACCAATTCTCCAGGCGAGGCACCAGACCGACATTGCGCTCCACCGTGAGATTGGGGAACAATCCAACTTCCTGTATCACGTAGCCGATGCGGCGGCGCAGTCGAAGGGGATCGGCGTCCGAGGTGGTGCGTCCCTCGACCAGAACCTGTCCCTGTGTGGGTTTCAGTAGCCCGTTGATGAGTTTTAAAGTGGTCGTCTTGCCGGAACCGCTGCGCCCCAGCAGCACTAGAGTTTCGCCGCGCCGGACTTGCAGGTTCAAGTCCTCGAGCAGGAGCGGCCCCGTCTCGAGCCGGTACCACACGCCGCGAAATTCGATCGCCAAGTTGTCGTCTTGAGTCATGTTCGTAGAAACTGCCTGCCGCACGGAAGTCGAAAGTCGAGAGTCGAAAGTCAAAAGTCAAAAGGAGGCGTACTCTCAACTTTCGACTCTCGACTCTTGACTCTCCCGTTGACTCCAACGCGCGGCATGCCGTACTCTGGATATTCGGGCCTACGACACAATTTGATTCTTGCCAGTACAGGGAGGTGCACATGTCTGCGCAACAAACCCTGGCGGAAGGCGATCGCACGGTTGCCGCTTCTCTGGCCGAAGCTCGCGCCCTCACTGACGATCTGTTCAGCGTGGTGCGCCCCGACAGCCTCTATGAGCGGCCCATCCCCGAGCGCCACCGCCTTCTCTTTTATCTCGGACACCTGGAGGCCTTCGACTGGAACCTGCTGGGCCGGAATATTCTCGAGATCGACTCTTTTCAAAAGGAATTCGACCGGCTCTTCGCTTTTGGCATCGATCCCGTGGGCGGCGGCTTACCCGACGACCAGCCCTCTGACTGGCCCTCCATTCAGCAGGTCCGCGGTTACAACCAGCGGGTCCGCGAAACGCTCGACGCCGCGCTCGAAAAAGTCTCCTTTCGAGATTCGGCCTTGCCTCTGCTCCACGATGGCTATGCTCTCCATGTTGCCCTCGAGCACCGTTTGATGCACGCAGAAACCCTTGCCTACATGCTGCACCAGTTGCCGCTCGAAAGCAAACTTCGCCAGAAACAAACTTCGCCTCCCGCTCCGCCGCCGGCCCCCTCGGGGATGGTGAAGATACCCGCAGGCGTCGTCACGCTCGGTATGGCCCGAAACGGGAAAGGCGCCTTCGGATGGGACAATGAGTTTGAGACCCAGGAGGTCGCGGTTGCGGAATTCGCCATTGACGTCCACAACGTTACCAACCGTCAGTTTCTGGAATTCCTGCGCGCCGGCGGTTATGACGACCGGAGTCTCTGGTCGGACGCGGACTGGGCTTGGAAGTCAGGGCAGGGAATCGACCATCCCATCGCCTGGGCCCCCCGCGGCGACCAGTGGTTCTATCGCGCCATGTTTGAGGAGATTCCTCTGCCGCTCGATTGGCCGGTTTATGCGTGCCACGCGGAGGCCTCGGCGTACTCGCGTTGGAAGGGGAAAGCGCTTCCCACCGAGGCGCAGTTCCATCGCGCCGCCTTTGGAACACCGAATGGCCCGGAGCGCGACTATCCTTGGGGAAATGAGCCTCCCCAGCCCCACTTGGGTAATTTCAACTTCCAGCGCTGGGACCCTGCCCCTGCCGGCGCCTTCCCGGCTGGCACCAGCGCCTTTGGCGTGGCCGACCTGGTCGGCAACGGTTGGGAATGGACTTCCACGGTTTTTACCCCCCTGCCCGGATTTCGGGCCTTTCCTTTTTATCCCGGCTATTCTGCCGACTTCTTTGACGGCAAGCACTACGTCATAAAGGGCGGCTCCGCGCGAACCGCGGACCGTCTCCTGCGGCGCTCTTTCCGCAACTGGTTTCAACCGCACTACCCCTACGTGTTCGCGAAATTCCGATGTGTTTCGAGCGCATCCTGAATCGGGCGGTGAACCCATGTTAACCACGGCCATTGCAGTCCTTCCCCTCTCCCAGCTCGCCCAAGACGTGCGGGCTGGCTTGTCCAAGCCAAGCCAAAAAGAATTACCTTGCACATACTTCTACGACGAAATCGGCTCTGCTCTCTTTGAGGTTATTACTCATCTGCCGGAGTACGGCTTGAGTCGGGCCGGGGAGCGCTTGCTGCGCAAGCACGCATCAGCGCTCGCATCTCAAATGCGGGCGCCGGCCGTGGTTG
>JBKQRH010000206.1:0-44253 GCA_052326045.1 Occallatibacter sp.
CTGGTTGTCTGTCCGGCGCCGATGCGCGGCGGCTCGTGAATCTCCAGCCCCACACCATGGCCGGTGGAGTGGGAAAATGCCTCCGCCAATCCCGCCCTGCGCAACACGCCGCGGGCGGCCTCATCCACTTCCCCGCAGCTTACGCCCGCGCCCACCGCGGCTACCGCGGCCTCCTGGGCTTCGAGCACTGCGTGGTATGCATTCCGCTCCTTGGCCCTGGGCTTTCCCAGGTGCACGGTACGGGTCATATCCGAGCAGTAACCTTTGAGAATAACACCGAAGTCGAGGGTCAGGAATCCCCGCCGGGGCAGCTTGGCGGCGGTGGCCCGTCCGTGCGGCAGGGCCGAGCGCTTGCCCGAGGCGACGATGGTCTCAAACGACATGCCCTCCGCACCGAGCAGCCGGGCCTGGTGCTCCAGTTCCGCGGCCACTTCAAACTCTGCCTGGCCGGGCCGGACGAAGCCCAGAATGTGCTCGAAGAGCTTGCAACCCACCAACGCCGCCTCAATCATCAAGGCCAGTTCGTCTTCGTCCTTGACGCGGCGCAGAGGCTCTACCAGCGGCGCGGCCAGCTCGGAAAGAAAGCTGCGCTTAAGCCGCGACGGCAGAGCGGCCTTCCAGCGGGCCAGTTCCGCCACCGTGGTCCAGGCCGAATCGAAACCGGCAAACTCCACGCCGGGCTGCGCGGCCAGCCACTCCACGGCGGCAACCGCCGGAGAGCTGGCAACGATCTGGACCTGGGCAACGGAGACCTCTTCAGCGACCTGCGCCGCATAGCGGCCATCGGTAAACAGCTGCGCAGCTCTGCGCGTAACGGCCAGCGCGGCCGTCGACCCTGTGAATCCGGAGAGATAGCGAAGATCGGGGAGGTGGGTAACCAGAAGCCCGGAGAGGCCGGCGCGGGTCAAACGGCGGCGCAATTGGCCGATGCGGCGGAAGTGGTCCACTCAGGAAGAATAACAGGGGTCAGGGAACAGGGATCAGGGACTAAGGGACTGAGGAACTAGGGACTGAGTCCCTGCTTCACAACGCCGGCCGGACCGGCTTCTTCTCGCGCGGGTCGATTTCTGCCTCGGCAGCCTGTAGGTCGGACTGGCGATCCATCCACTCGTCCAGCCGCGAGCGCTTGAAGCGCCAGCGGTTGCCCAGCTTGAAGGCGGGCACGAAGCCCTCCGAGGCGTATTTGTAGAGCGTGTCAGGCGAGATGCCCAGGTACTCCGAGGCCTGGCGAATGTCCATGACCTCGCGCACCTCCGGGACCAGCAGGTTGGAACGGATGGCGGAGCTGCGCATGATTGCCTCCTGAAAAGCAGCGTCGTTCTGGGCGAGATTCCGGCACTTCTACCGGTAGTCTTGTATATAACGCGGTTTCGCCCGTCAGTTCAAGGATTTTCAGGAAGTTACAGGAAATTAATCGGTTTTTGGCCTCCCGATCTGGAAGCCTTGCTGACCGGACTCCGCCTGCAAACCCAGCCGGTTGGGCCGCGGTTCCAGGCATACGCAAGCCCTTGTGCCATTACGACGGATGGTGCGCCGCGGCTCTAGTTCTGGTCGTCGCGGCGGTGCAGCGTGGGCGGGCCGTCGTCAGAGGTGGATGAGCCGCTGCCCGTGCTCGATGGACTGGAAGAACCGGTAGAGTTGCCGGTCCCGGTGCTGGCGTGGCGCAACGACGGCTTATTCTTATCCTTTGAGTCGGTAAGGCGGCGCTTGTTTTCAATGCGCGCCAGCCGCGCCTTGATGTCGTCGAATTCCGAGGTGGTCACCGTGTACTCGTCCCTCGCAGGCAGGATGCGGGCAATCTCATGCTGGGAGTGCAGAATGCGGTCAGGCGTCTGCGGGTGGTCTTCGAAGACCTTGGCGACCATGCCCGGCTTGCGTTTTTCCAGGGCCTGAACCTTCTCAAAAAAACTGATGAAGGCCTGCGGGTCGTAGCCGGCCCGATACATGTATTGCAATCCCAGATAGTCGGCCTGCGCCTCGAAATCGCGGGAAAACTTCATAAAAGTGATCGGCACGGCGAACTGGGCGGCTTCGTAGATGCCGTAGCCCGTCCAGCCCCCGATAAAGATCAGCGGGACCATGGCAATCTGGGTATAGTTCTCCCGCGTCATTTCGCGGGCCGCGTGATGGGCGCAGACGTGGGCGGTCTCATGGGCCATGACCCCGGCCAACTCGGCCTCCTCGTCGGCGTTCAAAATCAACCCCGAGTTCACGTAGAAAAAGCCTCCCGGCAGCGCCATGGCGTTGACCACGTCCGAATCGATGATCTTGATCGTGAACGGCACCTTGCAATCGGAGTTCTTGACGATGTTCTGCCCCACGCGGTTTACGTATTCCACGACCACCGGATCGGTAATGAACTTGGTGCTTTTCTCGATCTCTGCGGCGTACGTCCTGCCCATCTTGATTTCGCCGTCGACGGAGTACCAATTGCCCATTCCGCGGGCGCCGATATCGCGATTGCCCACAGCGCTTACGTCGTCAATGCTGCCCGGTTTCACATTGATCTTCTGGCTGCCGGGTTCCACCACCTTATACGGATCCACGGCCGTGGCATCTGTATCGCCTCCAACAGGAGTCGTTCCGGGCGCGGGTTGTTTCGTGGTAGTCGTGGACGGCGTATCGCCCCCAACAGGAGCCGTTCCGGGCGCGGGTTGGGCCGTGGTGGTCGTGGATGGCGTATCGCCCCCAACAGGAGTCGTTCCGGGCGCGGGTTGGGCCGTGGGGGGGCTGGCCGGAGGCGTGCTTGACGGCGTGGACTGTTGCGCCCACACTCCGGTGGCCAGCGCCAGCGCCAATCCTGCCAGTGTCGCTGCTTTCAAACCTTTGCAATCTGCCCTCATGACCTCGCCTCCAGCGGGGAAGAACGTCCGGCGGCTTGCGCCGCTCTGCTCAACTCTTTAGACGTTAGTATCCTCCTGTTTGGCTACCGCCAGGAAGAATAATTCGATTGGATTGCCGATTCCCCGCCAAAACACCGTTCTTAGCCGGAATTCCAGCCCGAAACGCCCCACCCTTGCGGATGGGGCCTTTGCTTTTTGGCCGGCCAGCGGGAGGCGGTTGGCCGCACCGCAGGTGCCTCAGTCGTAGTATTCCAGGCCCAAATGCGTGATGAGCCCCTCGCCCATGATGTGCCGCAGCGTGTTTTTCAGTTTCATCGACTGGATGAACAGGTCGTGCTCCGGATACAGTCCCGCCGCCGTCTGCGGCGACTTCAGATAGAAGCTCAGCCACTCCTGAATGCCTATGGAGCGCAACTCCGGCGTGCGCTTGGCCAGGTCCAGGAACAGCACCAGGTCCAGCGCGATGGGAGCGGCCAGAATCGAGTCGCGGCACAGGAAGTTCACCTTGACCTGCATCGGGTAGCCCAGCCAGCCGAAGATGTCTATATTGTCCCAGGCTTCTTTGTCATCGCCGCGGGGCGGGTAGTAGTTGATGCGAATCTTGTGGAAAATATCCTTGTAGAGATCGGGGTAAAGCTCCGGCTGCAGGATGTATTCGAGCGAGCCCAGCTTGGACTCTTCCTTGGTCTTGAACGATTGCGGATCGTCCAGCACCTCGCCGTCCCGGTTGCCCAGGATGTTGGTCGAGAACCAGCCGGAGACGCCCAGCAGACGCGCCTTGAAGGCCGGCGCCAGCACCGTCTTCATCAACGTCTGGCCGGTCTTGAAGTCCTTGCCGCAGATGGGCGCCGCGTTGCGCTTCGACAGCTCGATCATGGCCGGCGTGTCCACCGTCAGGTTCGGCGCCCCGTTGGCGAAGGGAACACCCTCGCTTAGCGCCGCGTAAGCATAAATCTGCGAGGGCGCGATGGCGATGTCGTCGTTCTCCAGGCCCTTCTCGAAGGCCTCGATGCTCTGGTGCACGGCGGTTGGTTCGATGAATATCTCGGTCGAAGCGCACCAGATCATCACCACGCGGTCCACGGTCTTCTTGAAGGCCTGAATGTCGGCCCTCACCTGCTCGGCCAGGTCGCGCTTGTTCTTGCCCTTTTTCACGTGCGTGCCGTTGAGGCGCTTTACGTAGTACTGGTCGAAGACCGCCGGCAGCGGCTTGATCGTCTCCAGGTAGGGCTTCAGCTGCACCAGCGTTTCCTTGTCCAATACCTGGGCGTGGGCCGCGGACTCGTAAACGTTGTCCTCGAAGATGTCCCAGCCGGTAAAGACCAGATCGTTCAGATCGGCCAGCGGCACAAAGTCCTTGATCAGCGGCGACTTGTTGTCGGTGCGCTTGCCCAGCCGGATGGTGCCCATCTGCGTGAGCGAGCCGATGGGCTTGGCCAGTCCCTTGCGGACGGCCTCGACTCCCGCGATCATCGTGGTGGCCACGGCGCCCAGGCCCACCACCATCACGCCCAGTTTGCCCGTGGCGGGCGCAATCTTCCCTGCTTCAGCGGTCTTCTGGCCGCCTTGCTCTTCAGTTGACATCGCTTCTCCTAACCCTCCGTTGATGGCTGTTGGTTCCCATCGGTTCAAATTCTTGTTCCGGCAGACGCCACAGTGTACGCCTTGCGACGAGCTTCCATCCCAATCCGGGTTTTAGGCCGCATTCGCCTGCCTTCCCCGGTTCAGGTGCGACCACACAAACCACACGGCTCCCGCCAGCAGCGCAATTTCCACGGCCAGATGAAAACGGTGGAACGCCGCGTAAAAGCGGGGGTCCGTGTGCCACGCCTCGCCCAGCTTCATGCCCGCATACGCCAGGCCGAAACACCACGGCCATGAACCCACAAAAGTATAGATGTGGAAGCGCAGTTGCGGCATCTTCGCGATTCCCGCCGGAAACGCAATGAATGTGCGCACCACCGGCAACAACCGCGCCAGCAACACCGTGATGGATCCGTACTTCAAGAAAAACTCCGTCATGCGGTCCAGATCGTGGTGGCTCATCAACACCCATCTGCCGTAACGCTCCACCAGCGGCCGCCCGCCCTTGGCGCCGATCCAATACGCAACCAGCGAGCCCAGATTGCAGCCCACCGCTCCCGCCGTCGCGGCCCAGAACAGGCTGAAGTGGCCCAGATAAACCACGTAGCCCGCGAACGGCATGATGATCTCCGACGGCAGCGGAATGCAGGCCGATTCGATGCCCATCAGCGCAACAATGCCGGCGTAACCGCCAGCCTCGATGACATGGGTTACAAATTGAATCAGGAGGGCCAGAATTCTTTCGCTCATGCGCCCCTTCAGTATATAGGGCGGTGGCGACCCGAACGATGGCGCCCCTGAGTCGCATCAAGGAAATCCCCCGGATGACATTCGTTGCCGTGTTCGGAGGGAGTGGGGGGCTTCAGGCCTCTGGAGGCAGGTCCAAAAGCGAGTTGAGCCTTTAGGCCCGGAGGAATGTTCTCTGGCTCTCCATTGAAGCGCCGAATTCGGTTGGGTGCCCCATCCTTGGCAAGTTCTTGTTTCTGTGCCAAGGGTGGGAAAGCGATACCATTCGTTCTCCGAGCCGAAGGCAGTTGGCCCCACCGCAGGTGGCGCAGGTGGTTTGCTACGATGAGGGAGTAATCAATCGAAAGGCGTTCCCCGATGGCCAGCTTCCCCCCAGTCCCGCTAACGCTTGAAGGCTCCTTCCTGCTCCACCAGTTCTTCCGCTTCGACTGGAAGTCCTGGCGATCCTGCGCGGACGGCGAAAGCAAAAAGATTGCCGCCGGGGGCATCGCGGCGCTTCAGCGTTTGGAACGCGCCCATCCTGAAGCCCCGATTCACTCGGCACTCTACTCCCAGCTCGGCCACAAGGGCGACCTGATTCTCATCCACTTCCGCGACTCGCTCGAAGCCCTGAATCAGGTCGAACTCGACCTCGCCCAGACTGAACTTTATGACTTTCTGGAATTGCGCCACTCTTACGTCTCGGTAGTCGAACTCGGCCTCTACGAATCCACCCGCAAGACCTACGAAGCCGCCTCCGCCAAAGGCTTCGAGCAGCACTCGCCGGAGTGGAACGCCGAAGTCTCCGCTACGCTCGCACGCCAATCCGCCGCCATGGCCCCGCGCCTCTTTCCCGCCGTCCCCGAGGCCAAATACCTCTGCTTCTACCCCATGGACCGCAAGCGCGGCGAGCAGGTCAACTGGTACACCGTCCCCTTCGCCGAGCGCCAGCGCATGATGCACGAGCACGGCCTTATCGGCCGCCGCTACGGCGATCAGGTGAAGCAGATCATCTCCGGCTCCATCGGCATGGACGATTGGGAGTGGGGAGTAGACCTCTTCGCCGACGACCCGGTGGTCTTCAAGAAGCTCATCTACGAGATGCGCTTCGACGAAGTCAGCGCCGTCTACGCCCTCTTCGGCCAGTTCTTCATCGGCGTGCGGCTTCCCATCAAGAAGCTCGGCAACTGGCTGAAAGGAAATCCTGGCGAAAGCTGATGGCCGCGAAATCCAAAACAATGGCCCGCACAGTCAATCGTGAGTTAGCGCCCTCGCGCGTCGCCGCCATTCTCAAGGCCCTCGACGAAGCCTATCCCAACGTCGAGTGCGCGCTGACTCACCGCTCTCCCTGGGAACTGCTGGTGGCAACGATCCTCTCCGCGCAATGCACCGACGTGCGCGTGAACCTGGTGACGCCGGAGCTTTTTCGCCGCTTCCCTACCCCGGCGGCAATGGCCAAGGCGACGTTGCCGCAACTTGAAGCCCTCATCCGCACCACCGGCTTTTATCACAACAAGGCTAAGTCCATTCAGGGCGCGGCCCGCAAGATTGTCGCCGACTTCAACGGCCAGGTCCCGCAGACACTAGCAGAGTTAATCACCATTCCCGGAGCAGCCCGCAAAACGGCCAACGTCGTTCTCGGCGTCTCGTTCGGCAAAGCCGAAGGCGTTGTGGTGGACACACACGTCTTCCGCATCGCCCGCCGCCTCGGCCTGGCTAAGGGCAACACGCCCGAAAAGGTCGAGCAGGAGTTGATGCGGATTCTGCCGCAAAGCCGCTGGATCGCCTTCTCTCACCAGCTCATCCACCACGGCCGCCTAATCTGCGCTGCCCGCAAGCCAAAATGCGACCGCTGCAACCTGGAGCAGCTTTGCACGTCGAAGGATAAGACGTGGCGGAGTTAGCAGGAGAGCAAATCAGTCGTATGCAATCTCGAACTGCAACTGCTCTGTCCCGGAACTGACCACCTGCTGAAATCCGCAGTTCCGCAGGACCGCAATCGAGGCTGGATTCGCCTTGGTAGTATGCGCCACGATCTTCTTCGCGCCGTGCGCCGATGCCCGGTTCACCAGAGTCTGAACGAGTTCCTTTGCAAGCCCCTGTCCTCTCCACTGCTCGCAGATGGAGCAGCCAATCTCCACGCAGCCTGTCTCGTCCGGCGGTCCGAGGTAGCCGCCGCAGCCAACCAGAGCAGCCGGCTTGGTGGCTTCGAGAATCGCGTACCAGCCATACCAGCCAACCGCCTCCGGCCCGCCCTTGATCATCTTTTCCAGAAAGAACTGAATCGCGTCGCGGTCATACTCGCCGGGGGGCCAGTCCTGGGGAAGACGCACGCCTAGCAGAGCCGCAAAGGCGGCAGGGTCGTCCAACTCCAGGCGAAGGGTCTGCTGAGTAGACGGCGTCAGCCGGAGCCGCGCCGTCCGAACGACTTTTGTATCGTCTGAGTCAGAGGGAGTCAGGACGCGCACCACCGCCGCAATCAGCCCCGGAATATCGGAAGGATTCGCCTCGGCCGCCGGCTCCCAACCCAGTTCCCGCAGCGTCTGGCCGGTGATCGGTCCAATCGAGACCGCCGGAACCCCGACAAATGGCCATGCAATCCCAGCCTTGTGAGCCGCCTCCGCGAGGTGAGTCACGCTGGATGAGCTGGTGAAGGTCGCCGCGTCGATCCCTTCCGCAAGAGCCCGCCGAAGCTGCTCCGGCGCTGCTTCCGGTAATACATTCCGGTAAGCATCCACCACATCGACCTCCACGCCCGCCGAGCGCAACGCGTCGGGAATCACGTCCCGAGCGACGGCAGCCCGCGCTAGCAGGATTCTCACTCCGCCAGTCCGAAACTGAAGTCCTTCCAGCAGTCCTGCCACCAAACTTTCCGCCACGTAGGCTCCCGGGATAAACGCAATTTGAAATCCTGCTTCACGGGCCGCCGCAGCCGTCGCTTCCCCCACTGCGGCCACCTTCATCGAAGCAGGCTGACCCAGACCGATCCCCAACTGTGCTGCCCGCGCGGTAATCGCTCGAACCGTATTCGCGCTGGTCAAAACCACCCAATCGTAGCCGCCAAACCGCCGCAAAGCCGCGTCCAGCGGCTCGAAGGTCGCCGGAGGGCGAATCTCCAGCACAGGAACCTCGACCGGCTCCGCTCCCAACGCGCGCAGCCCTTCGCTGATCTTGCCGGCCTGATGCCAGGCGCGGGTCACCAGCACGCGCCGGCCTGCCAAGGGCAGCGCACTCACCGCAAGCCTCCGCCCGCAACAGCCGCAAGCAAGGGCCCGGCGCCGGCTTCAATCAGCTTTTTTGCCACCTGCCGCCCCACTGTCGCCGCGTCCGCGCCAACATGGAGCGCCATGTGGAATATGCGGACAGACTTCCCGGTCTCGGGAGCGGCGACGACAGCAAAGAATTCGTCCCAAAGAGCGCCTTCTGCGTCGGAATCCTCATGCAGCCACGGCCGGCAATGAATGCCGATGGGAACCTGGCAACCGCCTCCAAGCGCCGCCAGCGCCGCCCGCTCGACAGTCACTGCAAAGCGCGTCGCAGCATCATCAAGGAACTCAACCGCCGCAATCGTCGCCGCATCGTCCTGGCGGGTCTCGATCCCCAGCGCTCCCTGTCCGGCCGCCGGGCAAAAATCCTTCGGTTCCAGACGTTCGCGGACCCATTCGGTCTTATCCAGCCGGTCCAGGCCCGCGGCAGCCAGCAGAATTGCCTCTACCTGCCCTTCGGCCAGCTTGCGCAGCCGCGTATCCACATTCCCGCGAAACTCCACTGCCTCGATGTCCGGTCTGAGCGCCTTTAACTGCGCGCGCCGCCGTTGGCTGCTGGTTCCCACCCGCGTCCCCAGCGGCAGCGCCTTCAAATTCGCATACTTTACCGATACAAACGCATCTCGCGGGTCCACGCGTTTGGGCGTAGCCGCCAGCAGAAACGGTTCCGGCAATTCGGTCGGCAGGTCCTTCAAAGAGTGCACCGCCAGATCAACCCGCCCCGCGGCCAGCGCCTCCTCAATCTCCTTGATGAACATTCCCTTCGACCCAACCTGTGCGAAAGCAACCTCCTGCAGCCGGTCGCCCGTCGTCTTGATGATTTCGATCTCAACCGAGTGTCCCTGGCCCCGCAGCAGCCCGGCAATATGGTTGGCCTGCCATAGGGCAAGTTGCGAGCCGCGGCTTCCAATACGCAGCTTCATCGGCGGCTCTCCACGCTGGCTTCTCTCACCGTCGCGCCTTCAGCTTTCTCCGCTTCAGAACCCGTTTGTTCAGCCTTGACCAGCGAACCCTCAGGCTCCGCCTGCCGTCCTGAATCGGCAGACACTTTCCAGGCATCGCAAAGCGCATCCAGCCGCACCGAGTCGCCCTCGCGGGCAGCCTGCTTGAGAGCCTGCATGGGCGGATGGAGGAACTTGTTCACCAGCCCGCGCGTGAGCGCCTCCACTGCGGCCACCTGCTCGGCGCTCAACGTCCCCAGCCGCGCCTGCACCTTGCGCAGCTCCGACTGCCGGATCTCCTCGGCCTGGCGCTGCAGTGCCACAATCGCCGGCGCCGCGTCCACTGTCCGCTGCCGTTGATGGAACCGTTCTACTTCACCGTCGATCAAGGTCTCCGCGTCGCCCGCCACGCGGCTGCGCTCCGCCATGTGCGCCGCGGCCACTTGCTGAAGGTCGTCGATGTCGTAGACAAAGATGCCTTCCAGCTTTCCCATCGCCGGGTCCACATCCCGCGGCACGGCAATGTCGATGAAGAACATGGGCCGGTTCCGCCGCCGGTGCAGAAACGCCTGCCCATGCTCGCGGCGGAAGATGGGGTGCGGAGCGCCCGTCGAGCTGATCACGATGTCCGCCTCGCTGGCCGCTTCATAGAGCTGCTCAAATGGAATCACGCGGCCCTGAAACGGTTCGGCCATGCTTCGTGCGCGCTCCTGGGTCCGGTTGCTCACCAGGATGGCTCCCGCCCCCTGCTCGACCAAATGCCGCGCCGCCAGCTCGCTCATCTTGCCCGCACCAACCAGGAACACCGTCCGCCCTTGCAGCGATCCGAAGATCTTCCGCGCCAGGTCCACGGCCACCGAGGCGATGGAAACTGAGCTCGACCCAATCTCCGTCTCCGATCGAACCCGCTTGGCCGCCGCAAAGGCGCTCTGCAGCAGGTGCTCCAGTTGCCCGGCAACAGTGCCCGACCCCCGCGCCACGGCGAAGGCCTCCTTTACCTGCCCCAGAATCTGCGGCTCGCCCACCACCATCGAGTCCAGGCTGGCGGCCACGCGGAAGAGATGCCGCACCGCCTCCCGGTCGCGCTGCACATAGATGTGCGGCTCGAGCAGCGCCGGGTCCAGCCCGAAGCGCCGGTGCAAAAACCCCTCCAAATCCGTCTCCCGCGACTCCACGGTGGCCAGCAGCTCCACCCGGTTGCAGGTAGAGACGATCATGCACTCGGTAACGCCGGGCACGGCGGCCAGGGCGCGCGTGGCGCCGGGCAGCTCCTCGCGGGAGATGGCGATCCGCTCGCGCAACTCGATGGGCGCGGTCTTGTGATTGACGCCGATGAGAACCAGGGTCATTGCGGACCGTACCTGTGAATCCGGCTGATCACATTGGCCGCCAGCACCACCAGCATGATGAGGAAGACCGCGCCGGTCAGCAATGCGGCTTTGCGCCCTCGCAATCCCGCAACGCGCCGCGCCAGAATCAGCAGGCAGTACACCACCCACATGACAAAGGCGAGAATGATCTTGGGATCGCGGTAGTAGGCCGCGCTCAGCGCCGTCTCCTGCACCATCACCGCGCCCAGCGCCAGGCCCACCGTCATCGCGGGAAAGCCGAACTCCAGCGTGCTCAGTGCGATCCGCTCCAGAGTATCGAGCGGCGGCAACCAATCGAAGGAAAGCCACCCTAAATACTGGCCTGCCTTGGGCTTACGCTTGATGCGCCACTCCTGCGCCAGGTAAAGCAGCGAGGCAAACATGCTGAAACCCAGGGCGGCATAGGCCACCAGCAGCGCAACGATGTGCGCCACCAGCCAGCCGATGCGCACTCCGTTCGATGGAAAAGTGTAGCGATCGGCGCCCAGCGCCGGCGTCACCACCAGGAAAAAGGTCATCGGCAAGGCACAGATTCCCAAGGCGACTGCGTCGTAGAGCCACCAGACCAGGAAGAACAGCCCGGCCACGGCCAAACCCAGCAGCGACTCGACCTCGCGCACCCCCATCGGCACCCAGCGATGCGCCTGGACCAGCATCTCGACTACCGAGACGAAGTGGAAGAAGAGCGCCAGGCCGGCCAGGTGAACGCAGATTTTGCGCCAGCGGATGAGGCGATAAAGAACAGCAGGAAAGACGGCTACGCTTGCCGCCGCATAGAGAATCGCCGCAACTCGGAGCCAGAGGAGATACATATCGATCTTCACCTTAACGGCGCTACTGACCAGTATACTGTGACTCAAATCACCCCGCGGCGTAGTTTGGCGCCTAGCTTCACGGGTGCTTCAGAGCGCTGTAGAGGCCCCCGGTACGGTCAACAGTCTGCCTACGAGGTTTCATAAAGAGGCCAGATGTTGGCCTGGATGGTTACAGTCCGGGGTTGTGCCTTCGGGTTGTTCACGCCTGTGGGGGCGGACTTTCAGGGATTTGCGGGAGGGCCTTGCCGCCATCCTGTGCAGGTCCGGCTGGAGGGTCAACTTAGCGGCTCACTCCGCATCCGTGTCCCTGTACTTGCGTATGGTAATGTGAAACAGCACATAGCAGCCCACTGATAGGGCAGCCGGCACGATGAGTAAGGCGCCATAGTAAGCCGGAGAGGTCGAGAATAGAAAGAGCTTGGCAAACCAGGCTACAAAGGCAAGCATGAAGTAAGCCCCAAACAGCAATTCTAGGCATGCCGCGATCAGGAGCATTGTCTTCTTGTTCATGCTCCGATTATTGCTCCCGGCAGCCTGCGGACGCAAGAGAATATTGGATTTGCATCCTGAAATGTCCAGCGCCGTCTCGCGCCTGCGGCGGGGTATTTGAGGAACTCATTCCTAAGCGGCGGGATCGGGCCGAACATATCGTTGAACTGGATTTCTGGAGCACTTTGCCCCAGTGGCTTACCGGCCTTCAAGAACAGCCTGTCCCTTCGCCTCCCGCCGCGATACTCTTAAAGCCAGCGTGATCAGGAAAGACCCCCAACCCGGCGCTCCGCGCTTTACCCCTTTGGACAAGGCCCCGGCCGATCTAACGCCGTTCATGCGCCAGTGGACGGTGGCCAAGCGCGAGAATCCGGATGCGCTGCTGTTTTTCAGGATGGGCGATTTCTACGAACTGTTCTACGACGACGCGGTGACGGTGAGCCGGGAGTTGCAGTTGACGCTGACGGCACGGGACCGGGAGCGCTCGCAGCCCATGTGCGGGGTTCCGTACCACGCTGTCGAGGGCTACCTGACGCGCCTCTTGCGCAAAGGCTACCGCATCGCCATCTGCGACCAGATGGAGGACCCCAAGCTCACCAAAAAGCTCGTCCGCCGCCAGGTGACCCGCGTGCTCACGCCAGGCACGGCTCTCGACGCCGCGCTGGGCCAGGAGCAAAACAACTTTCTGGCCGCGCTTTATGAGACCCGGCGCGAGAGCGGGGACAAGGCAAACTCCCCATCTGAGCCCGTCTGCGCGGTGGCCCTGCTGGACGTTTCCACGGGGGAGTTTCGCGCCGCTGAGTTTCAGGGTCCGTCGGCCCGCCAGCAGGCCGTGGATGAGATTGTGAAGGCCGGGCCCAGCGAGGTGCTGCTGGCGGCGAGCGCGGAGTTGCCGGCGCTGCTGGAGCGGATTCCGGCGCGAACGCGGGTGGAGGACTGGGTGTGGACCCGCGACTTCGCCGTGCCCCTGGTCGAGCGCCAACTCAACGTGCGCTCCCTCGAAGGCTTTGGCCTCGACAAGCATCCGGCGGCGGCGATTGCGGCGGGGGCGGTGCTGCATTACGTGCGCACCACGCAGAAGATCGAGGCGCTGCACATCGATTCACTCAAATTTCAGGAGCACTCGACAGCCCTGGAGCTGGACCAGGTAACGGCGCGGAATCTGGAGTTGGTTGAGCCGCTGTTCATGGGTCAGGACAGCCGCGCCACGCTCTTCCACACGCTGGATGCGTGCCAGACGCCGATGGGCAAACGGATGCTGCGGGCCACGATCCTGCGCCCGTTGTTCGATGCGGAGGCGCTGGAGGCGCGCTATGAAGCGGTGAGCGAGGCGCATGCGGACCTGGTGCGGCGCGAGGAGATTCGGCGCGCCTTCAACGGCATCCTCGACCTGGAGCGATTGCTGGCGCGGCTTTCCCTGGATTCCGCCGGCCCGCGGGACGTGCGGGCGCTGGCCGCGAGCCTGGACAGGCTGCCGGGGCTGAAGGTTGCGCTCGAGGCCATGCAGGCGGCGCAGTGGCGGGAGCTGGCCACACGTCTCGACACGCTCAAAGACGTGACGGCGCGGATTGAGACGACGCTGGTGGCGGAGCCGCCGCTGACCCTGGTTGACGGAGGCGCGATTGCCTCCGGCGTGGACGCGGAACTGGACGAGTTGCGGACCATCTCGACGACCGGAAGGCAGGCGATTGCGGCCATCGAGGAGCGGTAGCGGGAGCGGACCGGGATTGGATCGCTGAAGGTGCGGTATAACTCGGTCTTTGGGTATTACATCGAAATAACTAAAGCTAACATGGCGCTGGCGCCGGCTGATTATGAGCGCAAGCAGACGCTGGTCAATGCTGAGCGGTTTACCACGCCGGAACTGAAGGAGTACGAGCGCAAGATTCTGACCGCGCACGACCGCTCGATCGAGATCGAGAAGCGGATTTTTGTTGAGTTGCGGCGCGCGGTGCTGGAGGCGGCGAGCCGCATCCGTCGCAGCTCCGTTGCTGTGGCGGAGGCCGATCTGCTGGTCAACTTTGCGCACCTGGCGGCATTGCGGCGGTATGCGCGCCCCATGATTGTAGACGAGCCGGTGATCGAGGCCGTTGCCGGGCGCCATCCGGTGATTGAACAGTGGATGGAAGAGACGCGCGAGGGGCGATTCATTGCCAACGACCTCTATCTGAATGCGGCGGGCGAGGGGCCGAGTTTGCTGCTTGTAACAGGGCCTAACATGGGCGGCAAGAGCACCTATCTGCGGCAGGCGGCGATGCTGATTCTTCTCGCCCAGATGGGCAGCTTTGTGCCGGCGGAGAGTTTGCGGTTTGGCCTTGTGGACCGCATTTATACGCGCATCGGGGCCAGCGACAATGTGGCGCGCGGGAGCTCGACGTTCATGGTGGAGATGACGGAGACGGCCACCATTTTGAATACCGCCACAAACAAATCGCTGATCCTGCTGGATGAGATGGGGCGCGGCACGGCGACCTTCGACGGGCTGTCGCTGGCCTGGGCGACTGTCGAGTACCTTCATGCTGAGACCGGGGCGCGCACGCTCTTTGCGACGCATTACCATGAGCTGACCATGCTGGCCGGGAAACTGCCCAGAGTGCGCAATCTGCGCGTGGGCGTGAAAGAAGTGGCGGGCGGCATTGTTTTTCTCTATAACATTGAGCCGGGCGCGGCCAGCAAGAGTTATGGTATCGAAGTAGCGCGGCTGGCGGGGCTTCCGGCGGCGGTGATCGAGCGGGCCAAGCGGGTGCTGCGGCAGCATGAGAAGCAGGAGCGGTTCGCCGCGGCGGATGTGCAGGTGGAAACGGCCGATCCGGTGCAGTTGACCATCTTTACGCCGCTCTCGCAGCGCATCGTGGACCGCATTGAGGCAACCGATGTGAACTCGCTGACGCCGCTGCAGGCGCTGAATCTGCTGGAAGAGCTGCAGCAGGAGTTGAAGGAGAAGGGATGACGGGGAACTTGCGCCAGGCCGCGGGAAGCCTGCTGGTGGTGGGCCTCGGCGGCGCGGAGCTGACGAATCTGGAACGCGCCTGGCTCAAGCTGGTCAGGCCGGCTGGAACTGTTCTGTTCCAGCGCAACATTGAAGATACCAAGCAGACGCGGGCGCTGCTGGGCGAGGCCACCGCGCTGTGCGTTGCGCCCAGTTTTTGCTGCGTGGATGTGGAAGGCGGGACTGTGAACCGGCTGCGCGATGCCATGCCGCCTATTTCGTCCGCACAGGCTGTGACGTTGGCGGCCTCGAAGATAGGGAAGCTGGGGCTGATTCGTGAGCAAGGGGAACTGATTGCGCAGGCCGTGAAAGCCTTCGGGTTCAACACCACGCTGGCGCCGGTGGTGGACCTGGCGCTGACGGAGTCAGTAGAGGTGTTGGGTACGCGGGCTGCGGCGCCTACGGCGGCGGGCGTGGTGGATTATGCGCGCAACTTTCTCGCCGGACTGGCGAAGCACGGAGTGCTGGGTTGCGGCAAACATTTTCCTGGGCTGGGCGGCGTTGCACTGGATTCGCACCTGGACACTCCGGTGATCCGGCGCAGCAGCGGCGAACTGTGGCGCAAAGATCTGGCTCCCTATCGTGAATTGCGCAACGAACTGCCGATGATCATGGTGAACCACGCGGCCTATCCGGATACCCCGGGCGGCAATCGCCCCGCTTCCGCGTCGCCTTATTGGATTACGACGGTGCTGCGCAAGCGGCTTGGGTATTGGGGCATCATCTTCTCCGACGACATGGAGATGGGCGGCATTCTGAAATTCATGCCCATCGAAGAGGCCGCGGTTGCCGCTATTCGCGCGGGGATGGATTTGCTGGAGATTTGTCACAGCCCGGAGCTTATCCTGCGCGCCTACGAGGCGCTGATTGCCGAGGGAGAGCGCTCGGCCGCCTTCCGCAAGCTGCTCCTGGCGCGGGCAGGACAGACTGTGCGGCGGCGCGCGAGGCTGTTTGCAAGCGGGGTTCCTCCGGCGCTTTCGGCGCGGCAGTTCGATGCGCTGCGCGCGCGCATCGTCCGCTTCCAGAAAACGGTTGCGAACGCCCAGCCCGCTGCGGAGGCCCAACCCGCATGAGCGCGAAGACCATGACCGTAGCCGGCATCATGAGCGGGACCTCCGCCGATGGAATCGATGTGGCCGTGGTGCGCATCGCGCCCGGCAAGCCGCGGCCCAGGCTCACATTGTTGGCGCACGAAGGCTTCGCGTTTCCGGCCGCGTTGCGGCGCGCGGTGCTGGCGGCGATGAACGCGGCCACGACCTCGACGGCCGAGCTGGCGCGGCTCAACTGGCGGTTGGGACTGGCTTACGCCGAGGCCGTGCGCGCGACGCTCAAGCGGCATCCAATCAGGCTGGACCTGATAGGCTGCCACGGCCAGACGCTTTATCATCAGCCTCGCGCGGCAACGTATGCGGGCCGGAGTTTTGCCTGCACCTGGCAGGCAGGCGAAGCGGTGGTAATTGCCGCGGCGCTCGGCATTCCGGTGGTCTCGAACTTCCGTCCCGCGGATATGCTTGCCGGCGGCCAGGGAGCGCCGCTGGTTCCGCTGCTGGATTACGTGCTGTTTGCCGACCCGAAGCGCGGGCGGGTATTGCAGAACATCGGCGGCATCGCCAACCTGACCGCAATTCCCGCCGCGGCTGCGCCCCAGGCAGTGATCGCCTTCGACACCGGACCCGGCAACATGGTGATCGACGCGCTGGCCCAGCAGCTCTTCGGCAAGGCCTTCGACCGTAACGGAGCTTTCGCCGCCCAGGGGACGGTGCTTGCTCCGGTGCTGGCGGCAGCGTTGCGCAATCCATATTTCCGGCTCCAGCCTCCGCACACTGCGGGACGCGAACAGTTTGGCCGCGAGTATGCCGCAAAGTTTCTTGCCGCCTGCCGGAGGCACAGCAACAATTCCCAGGATGCTTTGGCCACGGCCACCGCGCTGACCGCGGAAACCATCGCGCAAAGTTACAAGCGGTTCGTCAGGCCGGAGATGAAGGACGGAGTGGACTACATTGTCTCCGGCGGCGGCGCGCGCAATCACACGCTGATGGCCATGCTGGCGCAGCGGCTGGAGCCGCTCGGTTGCGAGCTGGCCGCCAGCGAGGACTTCGGCCTTTCCGCTGAGGCCAAGGAGGCCGCGGCCTTTGCGCTGCTGGCGTGGCAAACCTGGCATCACCGGGCCGGCAACTTACCCGCGGCAACCGGCGCAACGCGGCTGGCGATTCTGGGCCAGGTGACGTATGCGTAGACTGCTTGCGCTGGCCGCGCTTGTTGCCCTGGCCGGCTGCCACTCGGCGCAGAGGGACCCCGGCACGGTGGTGTTTCTCATCGAGAGCAGTCCTGCGAACCTCGATCCGCGAGTCGGCACCGACGCTCAGTCGCAGCGAATCGATGCGCTCCTCTTCGATGGCCTGGTGGCTCACGATGTGAGCTTTCAATTCACCCCGGCGTTGGCCGAGCGCTGGGAGCAGCCCAACCCGCTCACGCTCATCTTTCATCTGCGCGGCGGCGTGCGCTTTCACGACGGCCGCCCGCTGACCGCCCGCGATGTGGCGTGGACCATCGAGTCCATGATCGACCCCCTGCGCCCGGGCGCGGTGATCTCGCCCAAGGCCGCAGCATACGCAGCGGTGGACACGGTGGAAGCTCCCGACGAACGGACGGTCGTTCTTCATTTGAAACGCGCCGACAATTTCCTGCTTACCAACCTGTCCACGGGCGCCATTGGCATTGTTCCCCAGGGCAGCGGGCGCGACTTCTGGCAGCATCCCGTGGGCACCGGACCCTTTCGCTTTGTGAGCCAGCAGATCGATCAGGATGTGGTCATCGAACGCAATCCGCTGAGTTGGGCGACGGTCCCCAAGATCGGCCGCGTGCGTTTTGCCGTGGTGCCCGACGCCATCACCGAGTCGCTTGAACTGGAGAAGGGTTCCGGCGACGTGGCCGTCAATTCCCTGCCCATTGATTCCCTGCCGGTGCTTGCCGCGCGCCCCAATCTGCAGGTGGAAGAGACGGGCGGCACGGAGATTCAATATCTCGGCTTCAATCTCCTCGACCCGCTGCTCAAGGACGCGCGCGTGCGCCAGGCCATTGCCTGCGCCATCGACCGGGAACTCATCATTCATACGCTGCTGCGCGGCCACGCGCAGCCTGCGTCCAGCCTGCTGCCTCCCAGCCACTGGGCCTTCGCCGGCGATGTGGCGCGTTACGAATACGATCCCTCGCGGGCGGCGCGGTTGCTGGATGAGGCCGGCCATCCGCGCGCGGGCGACGGCGTCCGCTTCCATCTGACGATGAAGACCTCCAACGCCGAGGACACGCGCCTGCTGGCGGCGGTGCTGCAGCAGCAACTGGGCGCGGTGGGGATTGCTCTCGACCTGCGCAGCTATGAGTACGCCACCTTCTACTCCGACGTGACCTGCGGAGCTTTTCAGATGGTTTCGCTGCGCTGGGTCGGCATCGAGCAGCCGGATATTTTTAGCTACGCCTTCTCGACTGCGAATTTTACGCCCAAGGGCGCAAACCGCGGCCACTACTCGAATCCCAGGCTCGACGCCCTGCTGGACGACGCCGCCGCAAGCCAGGACACTGCCCGGCGGCGCGCCGATTACGTGGAAGCGCAGCAGATTCTGGCCAGCGATCTGCCGGCTATCAATCTCTGGTACCGGGATACGGTGGTGGTGCATAACCGGCGGCTGACCCACGTGCTTCCCACGCCGTCGGGAAGCTACACCTTTCTGGAGACAGCCGAACTGACAAATTGACGCCTTGAGCCTTCAGCTTTTTTCAAGTTTCAGCGTTCTACATATCGAAGAAATATCGACTATTACGCCCACATCCAGGGATTCTTCGACAACTCGGCACAGTATGAACCGGTTGACTCAACCTTTTACCGCGCTGGTTCGTCTACCGCAATAGAGACGATATTCCCGCCCAGGGACAATGGCCGGTCCTGACCGGTGGAGAAGTGGCTTATGAACAGCAAGATGCAAACCCGGTTTCCAGTTTCGATGACTTACATGGCGTTGTCGATCGCCCTTCTGGTTGCGGCAGGGATGGCCATGGCCGGGGCACAGACGCCCGCTAATTTCGGGGGAACGATCACCGCCATCAACGGCAGCACGCTCACGATGAAGACCGATGCGGGCGACGTTCGCCAGGTTGACGTTCCATCAACAGCGGCAATCCTGCGCATCCCGCCCGGAGCAAAGGATTTGAGCGCCGCGGAGAAGATCTCCTTCAGCGACTTGGCTGTCGGCGACCGCGCTCTGGTTAAGCCAGATCCAGCGGTCGCCGGCCCTGTCACGCAAGCGCTTCGGATTGTCGCCATCAAGCAATCCGACCTGGCCCTAAAGCAGCAGAAGGATCGCGAAGACTGGCAGCGCCGGGGCGTGGGCGGACTGGTGAAGAGCGTAGACAGCACAGCCGGCGTGATTGTGCTGACCAACGGGATTGGGGCTGCGGCAAAGACAATCACCGTTCACACCACCAAGGCAACCATGCTCAAACGGTACGCGCCGGCTTCGGTGCGCTACGATATGGCGCAGCCGGCGCCGATCGACGCCATTCAGGCGGGCGACCAGTTGCAGGCGCGCGGAACAAAGAGTGCGGACGGCACGGAGATCGACGCTGAAGAGGTGGTCTCAGGAACCTTCCGCAACGTCTCCGGTGTCATCAGCTCGCTGGATTCCGCCAGCTCCACCTTCGCCCTCAAGGATCTGGCGACCAAGAAGCAGTTGACCATCCATGTCACTGCCGACGCGCAGATGCGCCGCTTGCCGGATATGATGGCGCGGGTGCTTGCGGCGCGGCTCAAAGGAGCCGCGAATGGCTCTGCCGGCGGAATGACTGGAAACGGTCAGCAGGCGAACGGCAGTGCAGGCGCTTGGACCGGCGGCGCCGGATCAGGCCAGCGCGGCGGTTCCGGACAGTGGGCCAGCCAAACCGGCGGTCAGGGAGGGCGCCCCGGCGGCGACCTGATGCAGATGCTCAGCCGGGCGCCCGCCATGCAGTTTGCCGATCTGCAGAAAGGCGACGCAGTCATGCTGGTTTCAACCCAAGGCGCAACCGAGGTTACCGCGATTACGCTGCTGGCGGGCGTTGAGCCGCTGCTCGAGGCTCCCGCGGCCAGCCAGAATCTGCTCAACAACTGGAGTATGGGCAACGGCGAATCGGAAGCGGCAGCCGTTCAGTAGGCGGACAGATGCTCATCCGATACAAGCGAGGGACTTGTGTACTCAAAATTGCATAGCTTTAATCGTTTTCAAATTGTCCTGGCGTTTTGCCTTGCCGGAGTGCTTTCGGCTCAGGGGCAAACATCTGCCCCGGCATTGCAAACGCCTGCGCCGCCCGTGCCGGCTCCCACGCCAGCAGCACCGGCTGTAAAGGCCACTATACGAGGGCACATCTCCGATCCCACAGGCGCGTTGATCCCCGGCGCAACGATCACCATCGCCACCCCGGCGGGAACCGCCGTGAGCACCACGACCGCGGACTCCACCGGCGGCTATGTGGTGAACGGCCTGGCGCCCGGCAGCTATATTGTGCAGGCCGCCTTTGAAGGCTTTGCGCCGTTTGCTTCGCAGCCCATCGCGGTCGCGGCCGGCCAGGTGAAGCGCGTGGACATTTCCATGGCCATCGAAGTGGCGCAGCAGAGCGTTGAGGTTACCGACGAATCGCCCGCGGTCAACATAGAAGCCGGCGGCAACGCCAGCGCCATCGTCCTCAAGGGCAAGGACCTGGATGCGCTTTCCGACGATCCGGATGAGTTATCCAGCGAACTAACGGCTCTGGCCGGCCCCTCTGCCGGACCGAACGGCGGCCAGATTTACATTGACGGGTTTACCGGCGGCCAACTGCCGCCCAAGTCGGCCATCCGTGAGATTCGCATCAATCAGAATCCCTTTTCCGCCGAATTCGACCGGCTGGGCTACGGGCGCATCGAAATCCTCACCAAGCCCGGCACCGACAAGCTGCATGGGCGCTTCTTCGGCCAGGGCAACGACGACGCATTCAACACCGCCAACCCGTTCACCAAGAACCTTCCCGCGTATCACAGCTACCAGATCAACGGCACGCTGAATGGATCGCTTTCGAAGAAAGCTTCGTTCTTCATCAGCGTGGAGCAGCGCAACAACCAGAACGACAGCGTTTACGACGTGAGCACCGCGGTTCTGTATCCGGGCGCAAATTTCTATTACGTTCCCACGAACTCCGTTACGGGCAGCCTGTTCAGTCCGCAAACACATACCAACGTTTCGCCGCGCATCGACCTGCAACTGGGCCAGAAGAACACGCTGACGCTGCGTTACCAGTTCTACCGCAACAGCCAGAGCGGCAACATCGGCGCCACTTCATTGCCCTCGCAGTCCACCACTTCGACCTCGGTTGAAAACACCATCCAACTGAGCAATTCCACTGTCATCAACGACCACATGGTCAATGAAATCCGCTTCCAGTACCTGCGCGACACTTCTTCAACTGCGCCAGACAGCGCCGAAGGCTTATATCCGACGGTCACGGTGCCTCAGTCCTTCACGGCGGGCGGCACATACGGCCAAACATCCCACGACCATACCGATCGCCTGGAGTTGCAGAACCTGACCACCATGTCGGTGGGCGCGCAGGCCATCAAGTTCGGCGCGCGGCTGCGCGACGGCCGCGACGCCAACTCCACGGACGCGAACTTCAACGGCACCTTCAACTTCAATGACCCTGCGGATTATTCGGGCGCGCTCAACCAGTTCTATACCGGCACAGCTTGCCCCGCGACCGCTCCTATTTCAACAGTGGTCTGCGGAACGACCAACGCGCCCACCAAGCTGACCTACACCACCGGAAACCCCGCCGCCCTGGCCAACGTCTTCGACGCCGCGCTCTTCTTTCAGGACGACTGGAAGGCCAATCGCAACCTGACGCTCTCCGGCGGCCTGCGCTGGGAGTCGCAGAATCACATCTCCGACCACGACGACTGGGGTCCCCGCGTGGCTTTTGCCTATGCCCTCGACGGCCACAAGGACAAGAAGCAGGCCAAGACCGTTCTGCGCGGCGGCTTCGGTTTCTTCTATGATCGCTTCTCGCTCGGCAATGAGCTTTCCGCCGAGCGCTTCAGCGGCGGCGCAAACAGCCAGACGCAGACAACCGTCACGGACCCCACGTGCTTCAATCCCACCAGCCTGAACACCACCATCGGTAACTGCGCCACGGGAACCTCCAACACCGGAACGGTTGTGCAAATCGCGCCCAGCTATCACGCGCCGTACACCGAGCAGTTTGGAACCAGCCTGGAGCGCCAATTGACCAAGACAACGGCGCTTACGCTCACCTATCTGCACTCCTTCGGCGTGCATCAGATGGCAACACGCGATTCGAATGCCTATCTGCCCGGTACCTTCGTGTATGGCAGCTCCACATTGACCGGCGTGCGGCCCAATCCAGCCCTGGGCATCGTGGACGAATTCTATCCCGAGGCAGTCTTCAAGCAGAACCAGTTGATTGTGAACATCAACGCAAAATTCACGCCGAACTTCAGCATCATGGGGTTTTATAACTTCACCGTAGCCGACTCAGACACCGGAACGGCCTCGAACTCCTATAACCTGAGCCAGGACTACGGCCGAGCCCCTTTTGCCGCGCGCAACATGCTGTTCCTGATGGGCAACTACACGGGTCCGTGGGGCATCTCCTTCAACCCCTTCCTGATTGCTCAGGCGGGCAGGCCCTTCAATATCGCCACCACCTACGATCTGACCGGCGACAACTTCTTCAACGATCGTCCGTCTTACGCGACGGACCCCACGGCCTGCGCCAATCCTGGTGACGTGCTGACCTCCTATGGCTGCTTCAACACCACGCCGTCAAGCGGCTATACGCCCATCCCCATCAACATGGGCAATGGCCCGGCCGCGGTGGCCGTGAACCTGCGCATCAGCCGTTCCTTCGGCATTGGTCCCAAGCTGGCGCCGGCCACCAGCCAGGACACCGGTGGCGGGCCGCCTCCGGGTGGTCCGCCGCCGGGAGGCGGTCGCGGCGGTCCCGGCGGTGGTGGTCCGGGCGGTGGATTTGGTCCGGGCAGCTTTGGCGGAGGCGGCCGCGGCGGTCCCGGCGGGATGTTTGGCGGCGCCAGCACCGGCCATAAATACTCCCTCAACTTCAGCGCCCAGGCCTTGAACCTGTTCAACGACATCGACTATGGGACGCCCGCTGGAAGTGTCATACCTACGCTCGATCCCAGCACGGGGATATATGGCCCAGGCAGCCGCTTCGGCAAGTCCACCAGCCTGGCCGGCGGAATCTTCTCCACCGGCGCGGCGGCGCGGCGCATCTTCTTCCAGGCAGCATTCTCGTTCTAATCGAGAACGATCAGATGGAGGGCCGGGGCGTAATGCTCCGGCCCTCCGTCTTTGCTTAGCGAACCGCCGTGACCGTGGCAGGCTGATCGTCGGTTGCGAAGGCATCCGTGAGCGAAACGGCCTTCAACTGCGCCTTCAGAGCATCGAGCGAGGCAGTGCTGGTGGCCGTGATCTCCGCCATCTCGCCCGGCAGCAGGTCGAAGTAGTTGTCGGAGAGCTTTACGTCGAGGTTGCCGAAGGAGAGATAGACGCTGCGCGCGAGTACCGGGGATGTGACCTTGATCTTGTAGCTTTTGTTCCCCGGCGGCAACTTTTCCCACGGCGGTGGCTCAGCGCCTGAGACATCAGTCTTGAGGACCGCGGGCTTGAGATGAACCTCCTTAGTCGGCGCGAGATAGGTGAGGTTACGCGAAATCTCCGTATCTACGCCACCCACGTAGGCGACGACGAAAACGCGCGAAGTGTCTGCCGCGCCGGCGTCGGCGAGTTTCTTGAGCGGCCATTCGAGATAGACCTTACTCGAACTGGGAGAGATTTTGACCAAATCCTTGTATTTGAGAAGGACTTTGCCATCGAAGTCCATCAGGTACACCGCTAGGAATGTCTGGGTATCAAGCGCCTCTGTCTTGTCGCTGACGATGTAAACCTTCAGCGCGCCGTCTTCGACGTGCGGCGAGACCAGGATGGGCGCATAGAAGCGCCGAGCATAGTATTGCAGCGCCTTCCAGCGGCCGTAGTAGTCGATCGAGGACCACGAGGCCACCGGCCAGCAGTCGTTCAACTGCCAGAAGATGGAGCCCATGGTCTCCGGGCGGCTGCGGCGGAAGTGCTCGGCGCCGGTCTTGATCCCCTCGGCCTGCAGCACCTGGCTCACGTAGAGGAAGCTGGCAAAGTCCTTCGGCTCGGGGTAATCCTTGAGCAGATAGTCGTGAATGATCGCGTTTCCTTCATTGTTCTTTTGGTGCGCGAGCATCACCGGCGTGAAGATATTCGTGCGATCGCCAGGGTCAGTAAAAGCCTCTACCGCCCTCATCTCCGGAAACGACTGGAATCCATATTCCGTCACAAATCGCGCATGATGAGTTTCGTAGGTCGCAAAGGGCACGCGTCCGTGCCATACGTCCCAGATGTGCGCATCGCCCGACTGGTAGTGCTCGCTGAGGGCTTCATAGTCGGCGCTGGGCGAACTGGGCCAGTAGGGAGTCTCCGCATCAAGCCGCGCCACCACCCTAGGCAGGATTCCGCTGAACTCGGTCAGGTAGTCCTGCCAGATCAGGAGCCTTACATCCGCCGGCAGCGTTGGACGCGGACCCCAGTTGAAGGCCGCCTCGGTTTCATTGTTGCCGCACCACACCACGATGCTGGGGTGATTGCGCAGGCGCCGCACCTGGTCCTCGGCCTCGGCTTCCATATTCAGCTTGAAGGCATAGGTTCCCGGTTGCCAGTCGTTGCCGAACATGAAGTCCTGCCAGACCATGATGCCCAGCTCGTCGCAGATGGAGTAGAACTCGTCGGTCTCGTAGTAGCCGCCGCCCCAGTGGCGAATCATGTTCATGTTGGCGTCGCGCGCCGACTCCAGAATCCGCCGGTAGTCCGCCGTGGTCACGCGGTTGGGAAAGCTGTCGAAGGGAATCACGTCCGCTCCCTTGGCAAAGACGGGAATGCCGTTGACGACAAGTTCAAACGATCGTCCCCACTTGTCCAACTGTCGATGCAGCACGATCGAACGCAGGCCGGCCTTCACCTTCCGCTCTTCGGCTGCCTGGCTGCCCGTGCCCACCTGAGCGGTGAACTCGTAAAGCGGCTGCTCGCCGTATCCTGCCGGATACCAGAGCTTGGGCTTCTGGATCTCCATGGGGAGATCGATCACATTGCGCCCGGCATGGAGATTGACCTTGCTGCTCAGGGTCACCGGTTTGCCGTCATCGGCGTATTTCACGCTTACCCTGGCTGGGCCCGCGCTTGCGGCTTCGACCGTGACCTCCGCGTCCAGGTGCGCCACTTCCCTGCTCACGTCGCGCTGACGAATGGCGAAGTCCGCGATGCGGACCTTGTCCCAGGCCTCCAGCCGCGCCGGCCGCCAGATGCCGCTGGTCACAAATCGCGGCCCCCAGTCCCAACCGTACTCGTATGCCGCTTTGCGGACGTAGGTCTTGTCCGCGGTCATCGACCTAAGCCGGAACGCGTCGCTGGCCGCCGCCTCTTCCGCGGCCTTGACAGGGGACGGAAAGACGACCCACAACAGGTTCCTGCCCGCGTGAAGGCGGCCCTTCACCGGCACGCGCCAAACGCGGAACATGTTGTCCGCCGCGAGCACCTGCGCGCCGTTCACATACACCTGCGCGGCCGCGTCCAGCCCGTCGAAGACCAGGTCCACTTCTGCCCGCGCCAGCAACGCTGGAGTGACATCGAAGTTCAGCCTGTACTCCCAGTTCTCATTTTCGATCCACTGCAGCTTCGACTCGTTGTCGCGGAAGTACGGGTCCGGAATCTTCTTGTTGGCCAGCAGATCCAGGTGAACGTCGCCCGGCACGGTGGCCGGCAGCCAGCCACTCTCCGCATCCTGCGCTCCGCTGGCGATTTGCCGGAACTGCCAGCCGCGATCGAGCGCCAGCACCGCATTCTGCGCGGATTTGCCCTGCGTCTGCGCCATTCCGGCTCCCATGCCAATTGCCGCTCCGATTAAAGCTAAGCGGGCAACTTTCCCAGCAATTGATCCTCGCATTGCACTCCTTCCAAGGCATTCCGCAAAACCGCATTCGCGGCCGTAAAAAGCAACTCAGGAAATCGCCGATAGGTTATCACGATGGTATCGGCGCAACTGCAAAAGGCGGAGCGGCTCCAATAAAACACGAAGAAATGAATCAGGAGGCTGAACAAGTCATCGTTTGCCCTCCAATATGGTTCGATACAGCGCCTCCCACTCATCCGTCCTGGCGTCCATGCTGAAGTTGCTTTGGATGCACGCCCGCGCCGCGTGGCCATGCGTATGCCGGTCTTCCGCGGTTCTCCGCATGAGATCCACCATGGCCCCGGCCAGCGCTTCCGAATCCCCGGGCGGCACGACCACGCCTGATTCCCCCACCAGTTCGCGCACGCCGCCCACATCGGTGGCCACCACCGGCTTTTCCATGGCCATCGCCTCGCCCACGGCCAGCGGCATTCCCTCCCACGCTGAAGCCAGCACAAATCCATCGGCGGCGTCGAGCAGAGCAGGCAAGTCGCGGCGCAATCCCAGCCAGCGAACGGAATCATCCAAACCCAGAGCAGCCGCCAGTGCTCGAACCTTCGCGGCCTCCTGGCCGGCCGCCTCGCCTGCGATCCACAACTGCGCATCGGAGCAGGTTGCCCGCACCTGTGCAAAGGCCCGCAGCAGGTTCGGATAGTCCTTGGCCGGCACAATGCGCCCCGCCGCCAGCCAGATGAACCCTCCGCCGGCGCACATCTCCTCTCTCATGCGCGCGCGGCGCCCTGCGCTGGGAGCGAACTCCGCGCTATCGATCCCATTCGCCAACACGACGCACTTCCCTTTCGGAATGGCTCCCAGGCGCACAAAACGGCTCGCAGCCGCCCGGCTGACCGTGATGGTGCGGCGGCTCAGGCCGTCGGTCAGCCGGTAGGCCAGCATCCTCGCCCATCCGCCTTCATAGACGTTGTGAACGGTGGAGAGAACAGCCGTGGACGGAACCAGGGCCTTGAGCAGCCGGGCCACGAAGTTGGCGTGAAAGCTGTGGCTGTGCAGCAGATCCGGGCGGAACTCCAGCAGAAAGCGCCGTCCCCGCGCCAGTCCGGCCAGCACGCTGACGGGAGTCCTGCGCATTTCCAGATGGAGAACGCAGAGCGCCGTCGGCCACTCCTCAGCCAGGCGCGGACGCAAGACAAGCAGAGCGACCGCATGGCCGCGCTCCGCCATGCGCCCCGCCAACGCCAGCACCTGCCGTTCCGCTCCGCCCATGCCGAGCGAAGTGAGCACATAGACAATCCGCATTCCGCCCACACCCTGTCAGGAGATCGAGTGGAACGATGATAACTCGCGCGGTCACTCTTTGTTCTTCACAGCGACCCAGTAACCGATGAGTGTATCCAAAGCGGAGAGAATGCCGCCGGCGAACTCAATCAGGGCATCAATATGTATAGTTTGGTCATGCAGAAGATGCGCCGCATGGATAAGCAACCGCTTGAATTCGATTTGGCCATTGCCGAGTACTACGGCCGGGCGCCCGAGGAACGCCGGCTCGAAGAAGGCCCATTCCTGCTTGAGGCACTGCGCACACGGGAGCTGATCGAGCGCCACGCACCCGCCCCTCCGGCCACCGTCCTGGACATCGGCGGCGCTGCCGGAGCCTATGCGCTCTGGTTGGCTGAGGCCCGATATTCGGTTCATCTGATCGACCCGATTCCGCGTCTCGTAGCCGAGGCCGAACGCCGCAGCGGCGCCGCTCCCAGGCCGCTTGCCTCGTGCCGGGTTGGCGACGCGCGGAACCTGACTTTTCCCAGTGAAACCGCGGATGTGGTTCTGCTGCTGGGTCCGCTCTATCACCTGACCGCCGCGCCAGATCGTGCCCAGGCGTTGCACGAGGCGGCGCGCGTTCTCAAGCCCGGTGGTTGCCTCTTTGCTGCAGCCATCTGCCGCTGGGCTTCCGCTCTGGATGGCCTGGCGCACGACCTGTTTCAGGACCCCCAGTTCGCCGCCATCGCCGCGCAGGACCTGCGCGACGGACAGCACCGGAACGTTTCGGCAAGGCTCGACTACTTCACTACGGCGTATTTTCATCGTCCGGAGGATCTTCACGCGGAAGTCCTCGACGCGGGCCTGGAGGTGGTTGGGGTGTTTGGAATTGAAGGGCCGGGATGGATTCTTCCCGATGTCGCCGCGCGGTTGGCCGATGATCGGCGCCGCGCCGATCTGCTGCATGTTGCTCGCCTGCTCGAGTCGGAGCCTTCGATGCGGGCTGCCAGTGCACACCTGCTCGCTGTAGCCCGAAAGCCCGCACAACAGAAATCGGCCTGAGGTTTGGCCAGTCTGAAATCCCGGCTCCAACCGATCTATTCAAGCCAGATCATCGCTGACGAATCGGGGTCTTCGCCTGGAACAGCGCCTGACGGCCTGCGAGCGTTGCAGCTAAACGCGTGTTCCCTCGCTGCGTGGCCAGGTCGGTCGCGCGTTGCTCCAATTCGACAGCCTTGTCGAACTCGCCGTCTTCGGCATAGGCTGCGGCGAGCGTGCCCAGCAGCGCCGGCTCGCGTCCTGAGGTGAGTTGCACGGCATGGCCGGCCAGAGAGACGGCCTCGCTCCCATTCCGCAGCGCGGCGTCAGAGGAGGTTGCCAGAAGCCATGCGGCATCGTTCAGCGCCTGAAGATTATCCGGGTCTTTGCGCAGCGCCTGCCGCCAGTGCGCCAGCCCCTCCGCTTGCTGGCCTTTCATCACTAGCGCCATCCCCAGGTAGTAGTGCGCGTCCGCATTGTCGGGAGATAACTGCAAGGCCCGCTCAAAATGCGGAATCGCTTCGTTCATCTGCCCCTTCTCCGCCAGGCCGACTCCCAGGTTGGTGTAGACTTCGGCCGTTTTCTGACCCAGCTCCAGCGCTTTCTTCAGATGCTGAATCGCCTCATCCACATTGCCCTTTTCCAGCAGCGCATGCCCCAGGTTGCCCTCCGCGCCTGCGTAGGACGGGTCCAATTCGATCGCCTTCTGAAAATCCCCGATCGCCTCGTCGATCTTCCCTTGCATGGCCAGCGTCAGGCCCAGGTTGTTGTACGCATGGGCGTACTTGGGATCGTTCTCGATCGCCTGGCGATAGTGGTCCACGGCCTCGTCCAGCCGGCCCTGCGCGGTCAGGGCGAAACCGAGATTGTTGTGCGCCTCCGAGTAACTCGGATTGATGCTGAGCGCATCCTCGTACTGCTCGATGGCCTCGTTGAGCCGGCCTTGTTGCGCCAGCGCGCGGCCCAGATTGCTGTGCGCTTCGGCATAGCCGGGATTCTGCTCGATTGCCTGCCGGTAATGCTCAATGGCTTCACGGGTATCGCCGGCCGCGTCAAGCGAGATGGCCAGATTGTTGTGTGCCTCAGGGTAATTGGGCTTGGCGGCTATCGATTTGCGATATTCGGCAATCGCTGCCTGCGTCTTGCCCGCGTGCGCCAGGGTCTGGCCAAAGTTGTTGTGGGCGCGCGCATCCCCCGGACTCATCGCAATTGCTTTGGTCCACTCCGGAATCGCCGCGGCATATTGGCCTTTCTTCGCCAGGTCTGCCGCCACGTCGAACTGCTTGTAGAATTCCACCGCCGGCGTGTCGATGTATTCGATGCCGCTGGGCGCCATGTTGACGAACTCGGGAATATTCACCGCCCGATTGGCCGCCGTCGAGTTCTCGATCAAAATGGCCGGCGTGTCGTTGCCCTCCGCATCGATATGCGTCAGGAACATCTGCGTGTAGGGCGAGCGGCTCTTGGACGAGAAAACCAGCCAGCGCCCGTTCGGCGAGAAGCTGTGCCAGGAGTTCATCAGCGCTGTATTGCAGGTCATCCGCCGCGCCTGCCCGCCAGAGGCCGGAACGATGTACAGCTGGCTGTCCGGGCGCATCAACAGCCCGTTGTGGGCCTGCACAAAAACCATCCACTTGCCATCGGGTGAGATCTTCGGAAAGCTGTTGCTCATGCCGTTTTGTGAGGCGCCCTCAATGGGCTCGGCCTTGCCTCCCTTGCCGTCGTTGAAGGGGATGCGGTAAAGGTCGTACTGAATCGGAATCTCGGCTGGGTCGTTGGCGTATGCGGCCATCTTTCCATCAGCTGGGTAGGGATCTTTCGATTCCGCCCGCGCAAACACCAGGTACTTGCCGTCCGGGCTCCAGACGGCGCTGGCCTGCACATAGCGCGGATCGTCGGCGCCGGGCAGCGGTTGCAGTTTCTTTGTGTCGCGGTCATACCACGCCAGAATTCCACGCGTCGGATAGAAAACCTGCAGGAAGCGGTAATCCTTGAAATTGGCCACGTAGTAGAACCCCGAACTCCTGGTTCCCGGCGGCCGTATCGTCGTCATCACATGGCGGCCGTCCGGCGACACCTGCGACATGAACCCTACGCGAACCGGGCTGCCATTTTCTGTCGGAAACGAGGACCACGAAATCATATCCTCATTGCGAATCGTCATCTTCTGCGCCACCGGAACCAGCGTGTACAGGCCTTTGTCGTTCTGCGGACCGTCCATGTCCATGCCCAACGTCTTGCCGCTGCTTGAGAACGAGTGGCAATTGGCGCAGGTGTGCAGGTCGGTCATCACCACGTGGCTGCTGGTCTCCGCCACGTTGCGCATCCGCCAATTGATCAACGGAATCGCGGCGGTGGCCAGCGGTTTGATGAATCCCTTCTCCAGCTCCGAAGGCATCAGCGGCACATCGCGGTAGAAGATCGGCGCACCCACCGGGTCGGCGGACACATGCATCTGCATGCTTCCGCGCGAAACCGGCGCGCTCTTGCTTCCCGCCGCAAACCCGCGGATGGTAATCGTAGCCGTGCCCGGCTGCTTCTTGATCGCTGCCCAGGTTCCCGCGTCGGGCGTCCAGGTGTGTGCGTCGGCCTGCTCCGGCGTCAGCGCGGGTGGTTTGTTGGTGTCCGATACGCAACGGGGATCGATCTCGCCAATGCGCATCCTTTCGCCCTTCGACGACACATGAATCCCCGCCACACCGTTCGCGAACGACACATCGATCTGCCAGGAGTCTGCATTCGGCGCAGGGTCGCGCCACAGAAAAGTGGGAGCCGCCATGTCGGGCGGAAACACACTCCCGTCGAGCGGATAGTCGATCGTGATGCGCTCGGGCTCATTGCCCGCCCACACCCCGGCTAGCCCCAGCCCGGCCAGCAACGCGGCCCAGAGAAGACACAGCATCCCCACCGCTCGAGTAATCGCCGCTACGGAAAGACCCGGTGCGGAATCGCCAGACGCACCGTTGTCCGGCGAGGCACAGACCCCTGATCGCAGTTCAGGGCCACACCCATGATTCGTGTTCATCCCGTTTTGCTCCCGGCCTTTGCTTGTCGACAAACCTGAGCCGTGGCGTACCGCTATCGATTCCAAATTAAACCAGGGATGGTTCAAGCCGGATTGTCATTCTTGCTTCCCCGGTTTCGCGAGTATACCCCAGCAGCCTCCTCCGGGGTCGTTCTTTGGCCATCCGTCAGGCGGAAACCGGCCCGCACTGCCCTACCGGCCTTCCCGTTGCTCTCCAGGAAACAAGAGCGCGTCCGCCCTGGCCCCGGCGCGGCAGCGGAAGAGCAAAACTGCCTCCCGCCGGGCCTGAGTTTTTCAGTTCAAAAGATTCCTTGTGCGAAAAGGTCTCATTGCGCTGTACAATTTCCACGAGGAGACCCATGGCCGGAGATATTCAACTTACTTGCAGCGATTGCGGGCAGGAGTTCACCTTCACCGCTGCCGATCAGGCGTTCTTTCAGGAACGTGGTTATTCGACCCCAAAACGTTGCAAGAACTGCCGTCAGGCAAAGAAGAACGATTCGGGGGGCTCCGGCTACCGTTCGGGCTCGGCACAGGGAACTCCTGTGATTTGTTCGGGTTGCGGCCAGCCTACAACAGTGCCTTTTGAGCCGCGTGGCGATCGCCCGGTCTACTGCCGGGATTGCTACCAGGCGCGCAAGGGCAGCGGCGGCAGCTCGCATGGACGCGACCGTTCGTAGTTTTTTTCTGCGATCCGGTTCTCGCAAGCCAATTCAAGCAAAGCTCCAAGGCGGCTGCCCACTCGGCTCTGCCCGACTCTGACGCGGCTTGAGTACTGGTTTTTTGTCTTTTTCCGTTTCGGGGGCATCCGGCCGGCAAGCTTCAAGAAGGAGCAGCCACGGCAAAACCGGCTGCCATTTCTTGCCGTTCCGCTCCGCAGCGGGCCTCGGGGTTGCACAATCGTGAAATTCCGTTGAATGCCAAAGGGTGGATAGACATTGCTCTTGCTGCCCGGTAAACTGGCGCTCTAGGGACTTCCCCAAGTCCGAGCATGTGAGGACCCGCTTCAACTTCATGGCCTCCCAATTGTCCTTCATCGGATTTGCGTGGAAAAATCTCTGGCGCCGGCGTCTCCGCACTCTGCTCACGCTATGCGGCATCGCCATGGCAATCGGCGCTTTTGTGGGCCTGGTCGGCTTCTCCCGCTCCTTCGAGCGCGAATGGCTGCGCATGTACCTGAGCAGCGGCACTGACATTGCCGTCGTTCAGCAGACCTTCCTGAACACCTCCATGGACGAGTCAGCGGGAGCGAAGCTCAAGGCATTGCCTACGGTTCGCCAGGCAACGCCCATGATCCTCAACCTCATGGACCTGACACAGGACGTGAACGCCCTGGCCTACGGCTGGAAGGCCGATTCCTATGAATTTGAATCCCTCCAGTTCGTCTCCGGCCGCCGTTTCCGCGATGGCCAGCCTGAAGTGATATTGGGCGACCTGCTGGCCGGCAGCCTGAACAAGAAACCCGGCGACACGCTCGAGATTCAAGGCTCACCGTTCGCCGTATCCGGGATCTACCACGGCGGCTCGGCGCTGGAGGCTGGCGCGGTCATCCTGCCGCTCGATCAGATGCAGAAGCTCGGCAGCCTGGAGGGAAAGGTCACGGCGTTTCATGTGCGGCTCAAGCCCGCGCCGGCCGGGGAATCGCCAGAGCAGTATCTCAAGCGAGCGCAGGCGCAGATCGAAGCGGCTCTGCCCGGTCTTCGCGCCGTTCCCGCAGCCGAGCGCGCCAGCAACAACCAACTCGTCCTGTTGGCGCACGCCGCCGCCTGGGGCACATCCTCCATCGCGTTGCTCATCGGCATCCTGGGCATCGCCAACACCATGGCCATGTCGGTCTTCGAGCGCACCCGGGAGATCGGCATTCTGCGCGCGCTGGGCTGGAAGCGCGGGCGCATCCTCTTGCTGATTCAGACCGAAGCGGCCGTGCTGGGCTTCTCCGGCGGAATTCTCGGCATCGCCGTAGGATGGAGCGCGTTGCGCCTTCTGTCTGCTCTGCCGCAAACCGCCAGCATCGTCTCCGCGTCCTTTCCTCTGCTGCTTCTAGCCGAGGCGCTCGGCATCGCCGTCCTGGCCGGATTGGTTGCCGGCGCCATCCCCGCCTGGCGCGGCGCGCATCTTTCCCCGGTGGAGGCGCTGCGCCATGAGTGAGGCCTTGCTGGAAGTGCGCAACCTGCGCAAGAGCTACGACGAGGGACGCATTGAAGCCCTGCGCGGCGTCGATCTTTCCATTGCCGCCGGCGAGTACGTCACCATCAGCGGGCCCAGCGGCAGCGGCAAGTCCACTTTGCTGCAACTGCTGGGCGGACTCGACACTCCAACCAGCGGACAGGTCCTCTTCCGGGGCGCCGCGCTGGGCGCCGCCATAGACCTCGACGACTATAGAGCCCATCAGGTGGGATTCATCTTCCAGTCGTTTTATCTGCTGCCAACCCTGCGCGCCATTGAGAACGTGCAGGTACCGATGCTGGTGGTGAGCGAGAATGCGCGCAATCGGGCTGAACGCGCCAGGGCCCTGCTCCGCGAGATGGGCCTGGAACACCGCCTCTACCAGTATCCCAACGAGCTTTCCGCCGGAGAGCGCCAGCGCGTGGCGATTGCCCGCGCCCTGGCCAACGCTCCTCAAATCCTGCTGGCAGATGAGCCCACCGGCAACCTCGACAGCGTCAACTCCGCGCGCATCATGGAGATGCTCATCGGCATTCAGAAAGAGCGCGGCATGACGCTGATCGTCGTTACTCACGAGAATGAGATTGCCCTCTCCGCGCCCCGCCACATTCGCCTCCGCGATGGCCTCCGCGACGACCGAAGCGAAGCAAGGCCCGAGTCATGAGACTGTCCACCGTCGCCCTGGCTGCAACGCTCGTCTGCGCGATCCCCGCCAATGCGACGGTTGCCCGCGACGTGCTTGCCGCCCCAAGGCAGCGCGTGCAGTCGACCGACTTCCGCGCCACCGGCCACCTGGTCCGCGTGGATGCGAACGGCAACCGCATCAGCTATCCATTCACCATCAAGGCGCACTGGTTTCCCGGCGTGCTGCGCGTGCTGGTAGAGATTGGCGCGGCTTCAAAGACGGGCGCGAATTCATTGGTGAGCGCCCGCATCCCCATCCACATTCTGCTGGAAATGCGGCCCAATGGGCAGAATGTGATCCAAATTGCTCATCCCGGCGATGCGGAGCCGGTTATTCTGCCCTTCGACAAGTGGAGCGACGGCCCGCTTGGCGCCGAATTCACTTACGAGGATTTTCTCGAGGCGCAGTACTTCTGGGCGAACCAAACAGCGCTGGAAGAAGCCAAGTACGGCGCACGCGATTGCGACGTGGTGAAAAGCACGCCGGGAGCAACTGACAAGACATATTACGCCCAGGTCACCAGTTGGCTCGATCACGGCATCGGCTTCCCCGTCTATGTGGAGAAAACGCTGAAAGACGGGACGGTGAAGGAGTTTACCTACTTCGGGCTGCGACAGAACGGCGGCGTCTGGTCGGCCCACCAGGTGGAAGCAAAGATCCGCGGACACGCCGGCTCAACGCTGCTCATCATCGACCGCGGCAGCCCCAAAGCAAATCTTGGTCTTGGGGACTTCAGCCCCGGGCAACTTACCCGTTTCTAGGATCGATTATGTACCTGGCTCTCTGTATTCTTGGTCTTGCCGCAACCCTGATCTCCGCGGGGTTTCTCTATCAGTTGATCGGCGCGCACTGCGACCGGCGGCGCTTTGCCGGCTCCGGGCGCTGGGTAACGATTGGGCGCGGGCACAGGCTCTACCTGCTCGAAAAAGGAACGGGCGGCCCGACCGTGCTCTTTGAATCCGGCATCGCTGCCACCAATCTGAACTGGTTTCACGTCCAGGAAAAGGTCTCCCGTTTCACCGGCACCGCGTCCTACGATCGCGGCGGACTCGGCTGGAGCAGCCCGTGCCGCACCGCGCGGACCCCCGCCAACATCGCCGTGGAACTGCACGCCATGCTGCAAGGCGCGGGCATTAAGCCACCCTACATCCTGGTCGGGCATTCCTTCGGCGGGCTGGTGATGCGCCGCTATGCGCTGCTGTATCCCGGCGAAGTGGCCAGCGTGCTGCTGGTCGACCCCATGCGCTGTGAAGAATGGCCGCCACTCAACCCCGCCAGACAATCCGCCGTCGATCTTGGCAGCAGGTTATCCCGTTACGCCATCCCGTTTGCGCGATTCGGGCTCGTCCGCCTGGCTGTAACCTCGATGCTTTGCCGCTCGGGCCGCCTCTCTGGACAGCTGGCCGCCGCCGCTGGAGTGGGCGGCCGCCATGTGCTGGGACGCCTCACAGACGAGGTTGGCAAGATGCCCAGGGAAGTCTGGCCCATCGTCGCCGCCCACTGGTCGCGTCCCGCATACTATGTCGGCATGTACAGCCATGTCGATGCCATTCCCGACACCGTGAAGGAAATGCAGGACGCCGAACCCATCCGCGGTATCCCCGTGCTGGTGCTCACCCCCGGAAAATCGACGCCGCTTTCCGGCCAGCATCTTTGCCGTATCGGCGACAACGTGCAGCAGGTGATCGCCCCGGCGAGCGCGCATTGGATCCATCTCGACGAACCCGATCTGGTCATCAACTCGATTCGGGAGATGGTGGCGGCGGCAAGCTCCGAGATAGAGACAGCGCCGCAAAAGATGGCAATGGCATGACTTATTGGCAGTTAACCGCCGTTGAGCAACCTATCCGTTACCTTCATGGACAAGGTGATGTGCATGGTTGAAGTCGGGCTGACCAGCCCGCGCAAAGTCCAGAGTATTGAATGCTGTTTCTCTGCTTAGCGCTTCTTTGCTGGCTTGGGAGCGGGCTTTTTCGCCGCCGGCTTCGAGGGCTTTACCGAATACGAAACCCTGCCTGCCTTGTATCTCGCCGCGGGAGCCGGTTTTCTCTTTGCATGCGCGGACTTGACTGCCGGAGCCTTGGCCGGCCGCTTTGCCGGAGCCTTGGCCGGCCGCTTTGCCGAAGCCTTGGCTGGCCGCTTTGCCGGAACCTTCGCCGAAGGCTTTGCCGGAGTCTTTACGGGTGGCTTTGCAGCAACCTTGGCCAACGGCTTGGCAGGAGCCTTCGCATGGGCCTTCCTGGGCGCGGGTTTTGCCTTGGGAGTCGGCTTCTTGGCTGGAGCAGGGGCAGCCTTGGCCGGTGCGGGCTTGGACTTGGCATCGGGCTCAGCGGCATCGGTCTGAATTTGCTGCAGGTGCCATTGGCCATCCGCGCCCTTCACATAGGTAGCGCCTCTGTAATTGCGCGTTTCAGGTTCGCCCGGCCGGTCGGTGGTGCTGACGCTTGGTAACACCTCCCGCTTCGCGTCCACGATGTCCGTTGGCGTGAACGGCGTCGGCGTTTCTGCCCCAGGCACAGTGCCGGCGGGAGGAGTATAGACGGTCTCCTCCGGGATGTCCGCCGTGACGTCAGGCTGAATCGCGCCAAGCGTAGTAAACGCGTTATCCTGGCTGCGCTCCAACCTTAGCTGTGTGATTGCCGGCGCCTTCCCGGAAGCTGAAATCTTCGCCCAAAGATTTCGGCTTAAATTTCTAAGACTGAAGCCCGTCTTCTTTTCCGGGATTGCGGGCAGCCCGGAATCTGATCCGGACATCTGCTGGATCAGCCGGGAAATGGGCAAATGAGTCGACCGGACGAGAGCCGTCGTATTTTGACCTTCAGCGCCGCCCTGGAGCCGCGACTCAAATCGGTTGACCACCACTTCGGGTTTGGGGCCCCCGGCGGTAAAGTATTGAGAGACCATGCGGTTTGCGTTCTCCACTCCGGCAGAGCCGGGTTGCATGACTAGGTAGATCGTGGTGCCGTCTTTGAAGACAGCGGTACCCATCAAATCGAGTCCGGATACAACATCGACCGGGGACTCGGAAACCGGAGTCTCGATCGGAGTCTTCACCGCAGTCTCGATGCGGGGCTTTACCGGAGGCTTTGTAGCAGCCTCCTCCACAGGCTTTGCCGGAATTTTGACGGGCGGCTTCGCAGCAGCCTTGACCGGCGGAACCTTGGCAGGAGCCTTTGTGGGGGCCTTCTTGGGCGCGGGTTTTGCCTCGGAAGCAGGCTTCTTGGCTTGAGCAGGAGCAGCCTTGGCCGGTGCGGGCTGCGACTTGACATCGAGCTCGGCGGCGCTGAGCGCGGCGCCAGAGGCAATCGCTACGGGCGTCGGCCATGCGATCGCCGGCGTCTCCTTGGTGACCGTCAGCGATACGGCAACATGCGCCGTGGTGTGGTTCACGGCGTCCGCCGGAGTAAAGGTCGCCGCGAGCGTATGCGTTCCCGCCGCGAGCACCTCGCCTACGGCAGGAGTGTAGACGAAATGTCCCGGCACCGATGCCGTGGCACTCAACTCAGCGGCGCTGAGCGCGGCGCCATAGGCAATCGCTGCGGGCGTCGGCCATGTGATGGCCGGCGTCGCCCTGGTGACCGTCAGCGGCACGGCAGCACGCGCCGTAGTGTAGTTCACGGCGTCCGTCGGAGAGAAGATTACCGAGAGCTCATGCGTTCCCGCCGCGAGCACCTCGCCTGCGGCATGAACGTAGACGAATGTCCCCGGAACCGATGCCGTGGCATTGAGCTCAGTGGCGCTGAGCGGGGTGCCATAGGCAATCGGAGCGGGCGTCGGCCATGCGATGGCCGGTGTCTCGTGAATCACGACATTGGTCGCCTTTTCCTGCAGGTGCCATTGGCCGTCCGCTCCCCTTACATAGGTAACACCTTTGTAAATGCGCGTGTCAGGTTCACCCTGCTGGTCGGGGGTGTTGACGGTTGGTAACGTCTCCCGCTTCGCGTCCGCAAGGTCGGTGCGGTCCGCGATGTCCGCCAGCGTGAACGGCGTCGGCGTTTCTGCCGTAGGCACGGTTCCCGCGGCAGGAGTAGAGACGGACTTCTCTGCTATGTTCGCCGTGGCGTCAGGCTGTGTCGCGCCAGGCGTAATACCTGCCTTATCCTGGCCGGGCGCAAACCCTGGCTGCGTGATTGCCGGCGTCTCCTCGGGGGTGGAAATCTTCACCGAAGTACTTCGGGCTAGACCCTTGAAACTGAAGCCTGTCCTCTTTCCCTTTTCCTGGATTGCGGGCAGGCCGCAAGCGGATCGGGCCATCTGCCGGACTAGCCGTGAAATGCGCGAATCTTCAAGCACCAGTGGGGTAGCGGTGTTCTGCATGCGCCGCACAGCGGCATGATCGTTGGGAATTTTCCACTGCACCGGCCTGGTGAGCGCCTTCGCAATTTCGTCTTCAGCGACGCCCAGGCCCAGGGTGCGAGTCTGAAACCGGTTGATCACGATTTCGAGTTTGGGCACCGCCTTGGTGAAGTATTGGTTGATCAGCCGATTTGAGTTGCGCAGTCCGGCGATGCCGGCTTGGATGACCAGATAGATCGTGGAGCCCTCTTTGAAGAGAGCCGTGCCCATTAAATCAAGCCTCGATCCCAGATCGATCACCACATTGTCGAAGTCCTGCCGCGCCACCGCGAGCAGCTTGTCGACGGCTTCATCGGAGGCGTCGAACTGGGGAAACTTACCGGGAGCCGCGAGTACGAATACTCCCGAGCTATGCTTGACCAGGAGCTTGGCGAGAAAACTCGAATCCAGCCGGCTGAAATTCTGAAGAGCGTTGATGGCCGAGAATTCGGCGACGACCCCGAGGTTGAGCGCGGCGTCTCCCAGCGGAAGATTGAGATCGATCAACAGAGTGCTTTGACCGGACTCCTGGGCCAAAGCTACCGCAAAATTGCAGGCAATGGTGGTGACGCCTTCACCGGGCTTGGCGCCGAGAAACACCAGCAGCCTGCCGTTCGCCTTTTTCGGGAGGCGAGTTGCCCGACGGCGGGCCGAAACCCGAACCATGGCCTCGGCTATTGTGCTTTGGTCAAAAGGCAGAACGAGAAACTCGCGAGCGCCCGCGCGCATGCAGCGGACCGGCAAATCCAGATCGGCCTTCGCAGAATAGACCATCACCGTCGCCGAGCTCTTGGCGCAGATGCTCTCCACCAGTTTCAGGGCGTATTCGGGGTTGCTGTCCAGGTCAATCACGATGACTTCGTAGTGCTGCTCCAGCAGCCTTGGCACATCGTCCAGGCTGGCCGGGTAGGAAGAGAATTCACGGACATTGCCCGCCTGGCATGCGGCAAGAGCAGCGGATGCCGCCATGCGGCGCTCCTCGTTCGGGCCTATCAGCGCAATCAACAGGAGATCGGCTCCAACAGAGTCGGTATACCGGTCGTCTAGACCCAGAGAAGAGATTGAGCTCACCGATTTGCTGTTCCTTGTAAGTAGCGACTCTTCCTGCGGTTTAGCCTGATATTGATAGCTCGCGTCCGGGTTGGGCATGGCGTGCATTCAGATCCTCAATGCGAAAAGAAGAAAGTCGGTATTCCGATGGCGATGGCCGGAGCGTAAGGCATCTTGCGCCTCAGAGGATTGGCGAGAGCCGACTCCGCATCGCGACGCATCCCGCGCTGCTTCCAACCGAAAACGAGATCGCCCGCGTCTACAAACAACCCCTCTAATACTCGTAACTTCAATACATCGATTGTAATACCCGTTTCGTGCAAAAGATGTGCAACGTTGGTTGTACATTGGAGGCGGCTGTTGCGCAGATCCGCGCAGGTCGCCACGGCAAGTACGATGAGCGTTGGCCACCAGGCAAACGAACGCATACCACTTATTCCTTCCCCCCAGCGTTCCGGGAGAATTTCATCAGTTGTATTTGTGCAACCATTATTACAATTGTCCGGCCATTATTGCAATTGCTACTGGCGTTTCTTTGCCGGCTTGGTTGCGGGCTTTTTCGCCGCCGGCTTTGAGGGTTTTGCCGCATGCGAAACCTTGCCTGCCTTGGAGGCCGCTGCGCGAGCCGGCTTTCCCTTCACTGGCGCGGACTTGACCGCCGAAGCCTTGGCTGGAGCCTTGGCCGGCGCCTTCACTGGCCGCTTGGCGGGGGTCTTGACTCGAGGTTTAGCCGCAGCTTTGACCGCAGCCTTGGCCGGCGCTTTCACTGCAGCCTTGGCCGGAGCTTTGGCCATAGCCTTTGCGGCGGGCGGTGCGGCGCCGGTAACCTTCGCTTTCTTGCTCCCCTTGGTCGCAACGGACACAGGCGCAGTCTTTTTCACGGCAGCAGCAGGCTTGGCTTTGGCCGGCGCCGGTGCGGGCTTGGCCTTCGCCGAAGAGGCTTGAGGCTTGGCAACTGCCCCGGCTGACTTCACTTTAGGCACGGGTTTCGACTCCGCCTTGGGCGCCCGTGCCGGCTTGAATACCGGCTGGGGCTTCTCTGCTTTCGCCGGTTTTTGCGCAATTGGCTTCGCGGCCGGCTTCTCAGCCTTTGCGGGTGCTGGCGTGTCAATCTTTACTGGCGCCGGCGCAGGTAGAGAGGTCTCCTTTGCCGGTTTAGGTTCTGAAGATTCTTTAGAGGCGCCCGTCACGGGGATGAAAACCGGTTCGTGCTCCTCGGCCTCCAGTTCATTCTCCGCGGGTTCAAATTCCACCCCGATCTCCGCGTCCAGTTCAACCTTCGGAAGGTTCAGGCTCAGGCTCAGGCCCAGGTCGATCTCTTCATCGCCGCCAAGGTCGTCCAGACCCACTTCATCGTCCAAACCACCCTCGGCCTCGTCGTCATCGTAGGTCCGCTCTTTCAGTTTGGCCTCAGCGCCACGCTTGGCGCGAGGCCTCTTGATGGTCACCTGCGGCGGCGGGGCGGGAGGCGAATGCGGTTCCAGAAAGGCGCGAAACTCCTCCGGCGTGGTTAACCGGCCGTCGATCAGCTCCAGGAAAACCGCCTTCACAATCTCGGGGTACGCCGCCAGTTCCGGCGTGATGCGCAACTCCTGCATCAGGGCGTACGGAATGCGCTGACGGGCTTCCGGCCAGACCTTCAGGAACTGCTCATAGCGTTCGCGGACAACTGTATCCTTGCTGGTAAACCCAAGCCAGAGTATCGCTTCCGGATCATAGCTAGTGAAAAGCTTGAAGCTCTTGGACGGCGTGGAATTCCCCTTCGCAAGCAGCACTTTGGCGAATCCTGCCGCCAGCGAATCCAGGCTGTTCCACTCAGCCACGAAACCCGGACGCAGCATCAATTTCTTCAGCCCTGTCAGTTCCCTGCCGGTAAGCCCGGCGGTCAGCAGTTGCATCTGCGCCGCCGACATATCGGGATGGACTCCCTGCAGCAGCAGCTCGACCGCCAGATCGTGCAGTGCCTTCAGCTTCTCCTCGTCTGCCTTGGCGGAGGTCCAGGCTGGGAACAGGACCTTCATCCAGCCCTCAGCCTCCAGAGCCCGCAGCACTTTCAGCCCCTCTTCCTCGTGACCGATCTGCTCCAGTTCCTGGCTGTGCGCCTCGGTCGTCAGGTATTCGATCACTCCCTCGCTCTTGGCATTCTCATAGCGAGTCCGGGTCTTGGGGTCGAGCTCCCATCCCAGCCGCGCAAGGTAGCGGGTAGCGCGAATCAGCAGCGAAGGGTCCTCAATGAATCCGTAATTGGAGACCAGGCGCAGCGTGCGGGCCTCGATATCCGCTGCTCCGTTCAAGGGGTCCATCAACAGCCCAAACGAGCCTTCGTTCAGCGAGATGGCCATGGCGTTGGCCGTGAAGTCGCGCCGCCGCAGGTCCTCCTGAATGGAAGCTGGGTGAAAAACAGGTTTGCCTGGCTTGGGGTATTCTCTCCGGTGGGTGCTGATGAGGTCTACGCGAACGGTTCCCGGAAAACACAGGTAAAGGCTGCGAGAGGTTTCGTTTTCGCCCCAGGCTTTACCGCCCAGTTTCGCAATTGTTTTCTTGAGTTTGAGCGCATTTCCGTGGACCGCAACCTCCAGATCGCGGACGGCGTACCCACTGGTCAGATCGCGGACAGCGTCGCCGGTCAGAAAGAGGATCATCCCCGCTTCATGGGCTGCCTCGCGCAGTTGACGTAGTGCTTGCTGTTGGTCGGCTGAGAGCCGGTTTTCCAACAGATAGATGTAGTCGGGCATTCCCTTCCCTGCTTCCGCTGTTTCACCCACGCCAAGTGTCTGATGTTGTTACTCTTACAGCCAAAACCTGGAGGGGTAGCAAACCGTACATTAACACAATCTTAGCCGCTTGGCTAGAGCTAGGGCCTGCTAACACTACCTAGACGGATGGCGTTGCATGAGAAAATCCGGCTAGACGAAGCCGAGCCCGAAGGCTGTGGCGGGTCCACCGTCGAGGGCGAGAATGAAGTATGGCCGGATTTTCGCCGCAACCCTTTGGGACGGGGCCAATTTTCCCCATTTCTTCGTCAATTGTCGCTAGGATACACCCGGTATCCGTCGCTTCTCATTCCTCGAACTGAGAAAAATTGGCTCCCGTCGCCGCCGCCCAGGTAGTGTTAGCAGGCCCCAGTTGCACCGGGTTTGCGGCTTTTTCGCCTCGCGGCGCTCTGCGCCGTGCGACAATCCAGAACGATGGCCTCCCAGCGCAAACCGGTGATTGTCCGCAAGTTCTCGCGGGACTGGTGCGCAGGCTATGCGGGAGCCAGTTTCGGTCACGACGCGGCGGAACTCGAAATCCTGGATCTGACCGGCAAAGTGCTGCGCATCGGCTGGGACCAGGTCAAGTGGGTCTGCTATGTGCGTGACTTCCCTGCCTCTTCGAGCGATCAGACCAATCCGGAGCGGCTGCTGCATAAGCGCTTCTCCACCCGCCCCCGAACCACTGGGCTCTGGCTGCGCATGACGCTGACCGACGGGGATGAGCTGGAGGGCCTGGCGGCCAATGACCGCTCCCTAGTCGAGGGCGCAGGCCTGCTGCTGACCCCGCCCGACACGCGCTCCAATACGCAGAGGATTTACGTCCCCCGGCAGGCCATCCACACTTTAGAGGTAGTGAGCCTGATTGGCGCGGCGAGCCGCAAGCGTGTGGGCACTGCCCGCCCGGCTGCCGGCCAGCCTGATCTCTTCCCCTGCGAACCGGACCCGGCATAATACTGCCAGCGTATTCCGGTACAATTCCATCCATGAAGCTAGGTGAGTTGGCAACCCGGTTGGGCGCGGAGTTGCGCGGCGACGCAGAGCTGGAAGTCACTGGTGTGAAAGGGATTGAGGAGGCTGGGCCCACGGAGATCACCTTCGTGGCCAACCCCCGGTACGCCGGACTGGCGCGCAAGACCCATGCCGCAGCGGTGCTGGTCGAGCCCGAGTTTCAGGAGATTGCCGCGGCGACGCTCCGAATCAAGAACCCTTATCTGGCCTTTTCCCGCACCTTGGGTCTTTTCTACCAGCAGCCGGCATACGCTCCCGGCATTCATCCCACGGCGGTCATCGACCCTACGGCCGAGATCGGCGAGGGAGCGCACATCGGCGCGTATGTGGTGATCGGCCCGCGAGTTCGGTTGGGCCCACACGCCACGCTGCTGCCCCATGTCGTGCTCTACCCCGGAGTGCAGGCTGGCAGCCACCTCTTTGCCCACGCTCACGCCGTAGTGCGCGAAAACTGCATCCTGGGCGACCACGTGACGCTGGAGAATGGCGCCATCGTGGGCTCCGATGGCTTCGGATTTGCCAAGAACGAGGCCGGACACTGGGAGAAGATTCCGCAATCGGGGCCGGTGCGGCTGGGCAGCCGGGTAGACGTCCAGGCCAATGCGTGCATCGACCGGGCCACCGTGGGCGCAACGGAGATCGGCGACGGGACCAAAGTCGACAATTTGGTCCAGGTCGGCCACGGCTCGCGGGTCGGCGAAAACACGCTGTTGTGCGCCCAGACAGGTCTCGCCGGCTCCTCGGTCATCGGCAACAACGTCATCCTGGCGGGCCAGACCGGCATAGCCGGCCACTGCAGCGTGGGCGACGGCGTGATCCTGACCGCGCAATCGGCCGTCTCGCACGATGTGCCGCCGGGAAAGACGATCTCCGGCTCGC
>JBKQRH010000207.1:0-11568 GCA_052326045.1 Occallatibacter sp.
CGCGACCGTTAAGACCGGCGGCCACGTCCTCGGCGTCGCTCCCCGCATCGAGTTCTACGGCATGGTCTCCAACGGCGACAAGTCCTCGGTCTTCATGGGCAGCGCCGTCGATCCGGCCGCCGAAAACAGCCTCGGATTCACAACTAGCTTTGCCTCCGGCCGGGATCTCGACGGCAAACCGGGCGGAGAGGTGGAAGCGCTCATCGGCGCCGGTTTGGCCAAGTCGATGAACGTCAAGGTGGGCGATGGGTTGACGATCCTGTCCACGACCGCCGATGGCGCCCTCAACGGCGTCGATGTCGAGATCGTGGGCATTGTCGACTCCGGCGTCGCCGAGATGGATGCGCGCTATCTCCGCATTACGCTCGCCTCCGCGCAGCGTCTGCTGCAAAGCGATCGCGTCACCAACCTCGTCGTCGGCCTCGACGATACCGAGAACACCGACCGAGTCGCGGCCGAACTCGCTCCCCGCCTGCGCGGCCTGTCCCAGCAATTGGTCCTCAAAAAATGGATCGAGCTAGCCACCTATTACAAGCAGGTTCGCTCCCTCTTCAACATGATCTTTATCTTTCTGGGCGTAATTGTCTTCTTTATGGTCCTCATGTCCAGCGTCAATACGCTGCTGATGACCATGTTCGAGCGCACCCGCGAGATCGGCACCATGCTGGCCATGGGCACGCCTCGCTTCTGGGTGGTGGCCCTGTTCATGCTGGAGGCTACGCTGCTCGGCACGATGGGCGCCATCTCTGGCGTGGCCGTCGGCAATCTCCTCGGTGTCCTACTCAACTCTTCGGGCTTGCATCTGCCGCCGCCGCCGGGGTACACGCTTCCTATGCCCTTCAGGGTTCTCCACGTGCCCAGCCTCATGGTCGGCTCCTCATTGTTGGTCATCGTCTCGCTGGCGCTGGCATCCATCCTCCCGGCGATTCGCGCATCCCGGCTGCAAATTGCGGAGGCGCTGGCTCATGTCTAACATCAATCGCGTACTGCGCATTTACCTGCTGCTTTTTTTCATCGGCTTTCTGCTCACATGCGCGCTCGTCTGCCGCGCCGCAACTCCCGACGCCGAAGCTCTGCTCAAGCGCTCCGACGCCTACCGCAACGGATGGCCGTCGTATGTCTTGCGGGTCAAAATCACTCACTACGAATCCGGCAAGGCGGACGAGGACAAACTCTACGAGGTCTCGCAGAAGGGAACGGAGAAAACCTACGTCGAGTTCCTCAGTCCCCGCGAAAAGGGCCAGCACCTGCTCATGCTGGGCGACGATATGTGGGTCTATCTGCCCGACACCAGCCGTCCCATCCGCATCACCCCCCTTGAGCGCCTCTCCGGCGACGCATCCAACGGCGACGTGGCCCGCACCAACTACGCCGTCGATTACTCCGCCGTTTATCTGCGCACCGAGAAGGTGGGCGCTGAAGATTGCTACGTCCTCGATCTCGCCGCCAAGCGCAAAGGCTCGACCTATCAGCGCATCCTCTACTGGCTGCGCGTTGAAGATGCGCGCCCGGTGAGGGCCGAGTTCTATCTCACCTCCGGCAAGCACATCAAGTCAGCGACCTTCGATGAATATGTTTCTGTCGGCGGCAGGCCCCAACTCCGCCGCTGGACCCTCTACGACGAAATTCGCCATAACTCCCACAGCGTCCTTGAATACTCCGGCATCGCCCCGCGCGAACTGCCCGACAAACTCTTTTACCAGGGCCGGACGGACCGTTTCTGAACCATCGCCGTCCACTCGCAAATGAAAGGAAACTCAGATGTCCGTAACTTGCCGCAATTTCTCGCATATCGCCGTTTTGCCTATGCTCTTCTGCTCTTTACTCGCAACCTCCGCCGGCCGGCTTGCGGCGCAAACGCAAGCGCCGGCCGCACCCGCGCAACCTGTCTCCACCCTCACAGTTCGAGTTACGGGATTGCGAAATGCGGAAGGAAAAATTCGCCTGACTCTGTTCCGCGATTCAAATCCGGTTGAGACCCGCGAGGTTGAGATCGACGCCGGCACATTGAGCGCCCAAACCGTATTCGAGAAGATCTCGCCAGGGGTTTACGCCGTGTATTTGTTTCACGACGAAAACATGAACGGAATGATGGATACGAATGACATGGGAATCCCCTTGGAAGGCTACGGCATGTCCAACAATCCCGAGAAGAGACCGGGCAAGCCGGGCTTCGACGAGACAAATTTCCCGGTGAATCAACCGGAATGCGCCATCGAAATCAAAATGATCTATTGGTAATCGGAGCCTGAGATGCCAGAGAAAGAAACAACTCATGTTGACGAGCCGGGGCGTCTTAGCAAACTCAGAGTCCCGGCCGCTCTTTTCCTTATCTTCTGGGCAGTGGCTTTCACGCTGTGGCGGAGGACGGGAATGATCTTCTTCCTCTTCGACATCGGCTACATCGGCACCTCGCTGGGTGTGGGAACCGGCCTCTACGCACTGCTCCCGCGCCGCAAGAAGCCCATCGGCCGACGCCTGGCTCAATTTCTGATCGGCGTTTACATGGTCGGTTTCCTGGGATTGATCGTTCTTCAGAACATGCAACTCGAGGGTCTGTTCTTCTTCGTGTGCACCGGCATCTTCTCGGGCGCCGTCATTCATTACTCGATCGCCAAGCTCTTCGGGCCGCTTATCTTCGGCCGCGGTTTTTGCGGATGGGCGTGCTGGACGGCGATGGTCATCGACCTGCTGCCCTTCGACAAGAGCAAGGGTTGGATTCCCGGCCCGTGGAAGTGGATGCGCTACGCGCATTTCGGCTTGAGCCTGGGCCTCGTAGGCGCGCTGGTCTTCCTCTTCGGTTACCGGCCCCAGGGCTTTGCCCCGCTATGGTGGCTGCTCGCAGGCAACCTGCTCTACTACGCCTCTGCTATTCCATTGGCTTTCCTGCTCAAGGATAACCGCGCCTTCTGCAAGTATCTCTGCCCGGTACCGGTGCTGATGAAACTGGGCTCCCGTTTCGCGCTCCTCAAGGTATCCGGCAAGAGCCAGGGTTGCAACCAATGCATGGCGTGCGTGAAGGTCTGTCCCATGAACATTCGCATTCCCGATTACCTGGCGGCTGGCCAGAGAGTGCTCTCCACCGAATGCATCCTTTGCAACACATGCGTCAGCGCGTGTCCGGCGAACTTACTGGCCGTGACCTGGGGACTGGATTTGGGCGGACGCGAGCGCCTGCAACTGCGCCCTCAACCCATGATGGAGAAAACTCAATGCATGACTCTGTAGGATTGACTGAAAAACAGGGATCGGCGAATCCGGGATATGCGCGGCCCGCACCGGTGGCGAGTTATCTGCACACGCTGGGGCTCCTGGGCATCTTTGCCGCTGTCATCGCCGTCAGCTACGCCCTGCAGGGCCACGCATCTCCCAACTCCGGCCCGCCTGCGCCCGCGCATCGCAATGTGATTCCCTCATTCCTAAGCTCGCTCGCTTTTGGCTGGGGCACACTCTACTACGTATGGGCCGGCGTGCACTGGAAGGGCGGCAATCTCTTCTGCCTCACCGGCCGCCGCTGGCAGAGCCTGCGCGATTTGCTGCGCGATCTGGCCATCGCCGCGCCCTTCTGGGTCGTATGGGAGGCTACGGCCTTCGGCGTATGGGCCTTGCTCGGCCCCAGCCGAGCCAATACCGCAAACGACAGTATGTTTCCTGTGCGCGGAATGATTGAGATTCCCCTCTGGATCGTCGTCTCCCTCACCGCGGGCTTTTGTGAAGAGCTTATCTTTCGCGGCTACCTCATGCGGCAATTGCATGCGCTATCCGGCAGCATCTGGCTGGCGGTTCTCGGACAGGGCATTCTCTTCGGCCTCATGCACCCCAGAGGCTGGAAGGCCATGGTGGTCATCAGCGTTCTCGGCGTGCTCTACGGCGCTCTCGCTGCGTGGAGAAAAGATCTGAAGCCGGGTATGCTGTCCCACGCATGGAGCGACTTGTGGGAGGGCTGGCTGAAACATATTGGGGCGTTTCCATGGTGATGGCATTCAAGCCGGGTCTCCGTATTCCGGCCCTGTTGCTCCTCGCGGTCGCAACCTTCGCTACCGCGCAGGATAACCCGCCGCCGGAGCCCCGCCATGACTTCCGTTACTCCTTCGCCGCCATCGACGACGCGACGTTCTTGAGCGACCTAACCCCGCCGCTGCCGCCGTCGGCCAGCATGCTGAAAGCCCCTTCTGTCACCCTCTTTCACAATCAGTTGCTTCTTGAGCCCTCCTTCACTCTTCGCTACCGGTCCCGCTGGAGCATCGCCGCGAGCGTGGTGGGCCTCGCCGGAACATATCATGGCCTCTCTGCTGCGGACTTCGATATTCCTCCGGGCAACCCCGCCGCGACTGCTGCCCTTGACGCCGCGCTGGAACCCTATACCGGCACGCACACCCAGCTTCGAGTCAAAGAGACTTATGCCGGCCTCTCCGCCGGAGACTTCGACTTCACACTGGGCCGGAGAATGGTGCGCTGGGGCGTCGGCTACGCCTTCACCGCGACCGGCGTGCTCGACCCGCCCCGCGATCCCACCAATCCCACCGACCGCCTGAATCTCAACCAGGGCCGCGACATGGTCAAGGCTGACTATGTCCGCGGCCCGCACGCTTTCACCTTCGCCTGGTCCACCGCCGCGCTCGCCCCCGCCGGGTCAAACCTGCGCGACACCACCGCTTTCCGGTATAACATTCTGGTGCGTGGATTCGACACTTCGCTGATCGCTGGCGACGACCGCGGCGGAGACGCCTTTGGCGGTCTCACCTTCACCCGCGTATTCGGCCAGGCCTGGGAACTGCACGGCGAGGCCGCCTGGCGCGAGCATGAAGCGGCGCTCCTAGGCGCAAAATACACCACTGCCTCCGGCATCACCTTCATCGGCGAGTTCTACACCCCGCCCAATATCCCTTACTATTGGGACGGCCTCGTCTCGCCTCTGGCCGGCCGCCAGAACTATGCGTTTTTTACCGCCTATAAGAATCGCCTGCGCGAATTGCCCGGCTGGAAGCAATGGGATATCTCCGCCGCCATCGTTGCCAACCTGAACGACCGCAGTTACACCGCCGTCTTCGACGCCAACCGGCGATTCGGCGGCCGTTTTTCTTCCTACCTGCACCTGGAACTTCCGCAGGGCGCCAAAACCTCGGATTACGGCGCCGCTCCCTACTCCGCGGCCACTTCAGTGGGGGTTCGTTTTCAGCTATGAATTCGGAGATCGATCCAACCATCGCGCCGGTCACCGCGGGCCGAAGACTCCACCTTGCCGCGACCTTTGTCAAGTTGCTGTGGATCGCGCCCACCGTAGCCCTGATCTGCCTTGTGCTTATTATCTCAATTGGCCACGTGAAGCTGTCGGAAAGCGGCGCTATTCTCGTCACCACATTCGTCTACTCCGTGCTGATCTCGCTGCCTTCCGCCGCGATTCTGACTCTCGTTTCGCACCGCTATTCAGAGAGATACCCGCGCCTGGTTATCCTCGCAGATTCCTTTGTCTTGCTGGGTACGGCGACATGCGGAACCTTGATCGGCGCTCTGCTCCTGCAAGTGCTTGGTGTCGTCCCGAGCGGCCACTACTGGCTTGAGTTCCGATCGGACTATCCCATAAGCATCGTCATCTCACTCATCGTTGGCCTGGGCATCACTTCCTTCGAGACCTTGCGCTACAAACTCCAGGCCGCCACTCTCGAACTGCGCACCAGGCAGGTTGAGCAGGAACGCGCCTATAAACTGCTGGCAGAGGCCCAGCTCTCCTCGCTCGAATCCCGCATCCATCCCCACTTTCTCTTCAACACCCTCAACTCCATTGCCGCGCTCATTCCAGGCAACCCGCAGCTCGCCGAAGATACCGTCGGCAAACTCGCCTCGCTGCTCCGCTTCTCGCTCAATGCGAACCACGCCAGCCTCGTCCCGCTCAGCCAGGAACTTAAAATCGTCCGCGACTATCTCGAAATCGAGAAGACCCGCTTCGGCTCGCGCCTGAGTTATGAGATCGCCGTCCCCGCAACCCTCGAAGACGTCAAAGTGCCTCCGCTGGCTCTCCAATCCCTGGTTGAAAATTCGGTAAAGCACGTCGTCTCCCAGCGCAACCAGGGAGCCATGATTCAGATAGCCGGGTCCAAGGAATCCAACCGCATCCGCCTTGAAGTCCTCGACGACGGCCCTGGTTTTTCGCCCGGCGCCATCACCCCCGAGCACGGCCTCGGCAATCTCCTCGCGCGTCTCGAACTCCTCTATGGCGGTGCCGGCCGGCTTGAAGTAACTCGCGAAAACGAAAAGACAGCCGTCCGCCTGTCTTTCCCCGCATAATTGATATGCCCATGGAAACCGCTCCGCTTCGCGCCTATCTCGTCGATGACGAACCGCTCGCCATCGAGCGCCTTGCGCGCCTGCTCGCCGGCTTCGACTCGCTCCGCATCGCCGGCAGCGCCACCGACCCCGCTCAAGCCCTCGTTTATCTCAACAGCGAATCCGGCAAATCCATCGACGTCCTCTTCCTCGATATCCAAATGCCCGGCCTCAACGGCTTTGAGCTCCTCTCTCAACTCGCAGAGCAGCCCTTCGTCATCTTCACCACCGCCTACGACGAATATGCGCTCAAAGCCTTCGAGGTCAACTCCATCGACTACCTGGTCAAGCCCATCGAAACCGCGCAACTGGCGCGCGCCCTCAAAAAGCTAGACCGCCTCCAGCCCGTCGTCCGGCCAGACTGGCAACGCAATCCCGATCTGCCCATCCTTCTAAAGGAACTTGCCGCATCGCTCCGCCCCCGGCAGACCGATTACCCCCGCCGCATCGCCTCGCGCGTCGGCGAGCGCATCTCGTTCCTTGACCTCGATGCGGTAACTCATTTCATTGCCCAGGACAAGCTCACCTACGCCGTCGTGGACGGACGCCGGCACTCGGTCGATCAGACCATCGCCGAACTCGAGCGCCGCCTTGACCCCGCTAAATTTTTCCGCATCCACCGCTCCGCGCTCGTCAATGTGGATTGGATCCACGAGGTGAACTCCTGGTTCGCAGGCAAGGTCGTCCTCTCCCTCAAAGATCCCCGGCACACGCAATTGCCTGTGGCGCGCGACCGCGTCCGCACGCTGAAATCCCGCTTGGGAATCTGAAAGGTTTGCTTCCGTCGCGCATCCCGGCCGGCGGCGTGCGGCCCCTCACGTGGCGAAGTGCAGCGCCGCCTCTGCCCACACCACAGCCTCCCCATAGCACCGCATCAACTCCTCCGGGTTCAGGCCATAGGACTGTGCGATCGCATCGCACATCACCCAGTCTCCGCGCTCGTTGCACTCCACCCAGCGCAACAGGCTGCTCTCCAGGCTCGCCATGCCCAGCAGCGCTTCGCGAATCTTCTGCCGCAAGGGCAGCGCCGGCGCCAGGTCTGACATGGGGACGCGCAGCATCGCCGGCAGCAGGCTGAACAACCCCAGCAGGTACTGCTCCGCCTGCACCAGCGCGCAAAGCCCGGCGGCCAGTTCGCAAAAGCTGCCTCGCACAAAGGCCATCCGCAGAATTTCCGGCGGCCGATTGGCATTCAACTCGCTGGCGATAGCCAGCGTCGCCATGCGCCGGAACACTTCCTCGCCCACCAACACCAGCGCCGCCTCGATCGAGCGTACCTCCTGGTGAACCGCGCACACCGGCGAGTTCACCAAACGCAGCAACCGGTAGGTAAGCGAGGCATCGCGCTTCACCAGCCGGCCCAGCTTGCGCATGTCGATCGTATCGCTCTGAAGAAGTTGCAAGATCTCTATATAGGAGAGCTGGTTGGCGGGAATCTTCCGGTTCTTGAGCAATATCGGACGGCAAAAATAGTACCCCTGAAACAGCGTGAAGCCCTCCGCGCAAGCCTGATGGTTGTCTTCCTGCGTCTCCACCTTTTCCGCCACCAGCGCCACCGTCACGCCATGCAGCCGCCGCCGCAGTGACTCGCGCCCCGTCGCGTTCAGCAGGGTGAAATCCACCTTGATGTAGTCGGCCAGCTCCACCAGCGGCTCCAGCTTCGGCTTCCAGACAAAGTCGTCCAGAGCCAGCCGGAATCCCAGGGCTTTCGCCTTGCAGCACGCTGCAATCAAGCCCGGCGTGGGCTCTATCGTCTCCAGTATCTCCAGAACCGTCATGCTCGGCGGAAGCACATTCACCAGTTGCCCCGTCAGAGACTCCGGGGTGCAGTTCACAAACGCCGGCAACCCGGCCGTCAACTTTTCCAGCCCGAAGATCACCGCATTGTCCAGCATGGTGCGGGTGGCCATATCGCCATCCCCGCGGAACGCCGCCTCCGGCCCCGCTCGGAACAGCAGTTCGTACGCGTGCACCCGGCCGCGCAGGTCCATGATCGGCTGCCGCGCCACATACCGCAGTCCACCCGCCAATTCGGGCAGTGCTGCTTCGAGACTGTTGGCCGGGATCACCTGTACAGCCATGCGAACCTTCCTGGACTGCTTATCGGTTGGCCGCTGGCTTCCCTTGAGGTATGCTCGTCTCCGCGACAGTCTCCCCGCCGCGTTCCCAATGCTGCACTCACCCGCCCATGAACATGCCGCCGTTCACGTCCAGCACGTGCCCGGTAATGTAGGCCGCCGCATCGGAAGCCAGAAACGCCACCACCTGCGCAACGTCCAGGTCCGTCCCCCGCCGGCCCAGCGGTATCGTGGCCAGCATCGCAGCGCTCACCTTCTCGTCCAGCACAGCCGTCATGGGCGTCTCGATGTAACCCGGCGCCACGGCGTTCACGGTAATCCCCCGCGACGCCACCTCGCGCGCCAGCGACTTCGTCAGGCCGATCAGCCCCGCCTTCGAGGCCGCGTAGTTCACCTGGCCCGCTTGGCCGGCGCGGCCTACCACGCTGGCCATGTTCACGATCCGCCCCCAGCGGTTCTTGATCATCGGCCTCAGCAGCGCCTGCGTCAGAAGAAATGGTCCGGTCAGGTTGATGGCCAGCACCAAATCCCAGTCGGCGCGCTTCATCGCCATCATCAGCCCGTCGCGCGTGATGCCGGCGTTGTTCACCAGGATCTCCACCTTGCCGAACCGTTCCAGCACCGCCTTGGCCCCGGCCTCGATCGACTCCTGGCTCGACACATCCAGCCGAAACGCCGCCGCCTGGCCGCCGGCCGCCTCAATCTCCGCCGCCACCTGGGCCAGTTTGACCTCGTTGATGTCCGCCACCGCCAGAGTGGCTCCGGCCCGCGCCAGCTCCAGCGCAATCGCGCGTCCGATACCCTGCGCAGCCCCGGTTACCAGCGCAATTCTTCCCTGCAAATCCGCCATATCTCCCTCGTGACCTCCTGCGCGCGCGTCTCCGCGCCCTTTCGTCCCTCAGTATACCTTTGCCCCAGGATGGGTGGACAAGCGGCGGAGTTCGAGCTTGTAGCGTACTATTTGTGGCGTAGTGGTCAACACAGAGACATCCGAGCCCGCTTACGACGTAGCCGGGAAATAGTCGCACTATCACCAGGCAGGGATCCCACTGCTGTAGATCGAGAGGCTGCTGATGGTATTCTGATCCAATGGCGCACGAATCTCAGTCCACGCCAACGGTGGGCGACCTGACGACACTACGCAGGAATTTCTACGAATATATTAGGTTGATGGCGGACGAATCTCAGTCCATGCCAACGTTTCACGACCTGATGACACTACGCAAGGATTCCCACGAAATGCACGTCCGATTGGTAGGCCGGAATGAGAATAGCCCGGAGGTTCTGCGCGACATTGCGGAAATCGACCGGCTGGCTTATTTGCTCGACGGGTTGCTTAAGACGGCGTTCTCGCCCGAGCAATGGGAGTGCTGGCTCGAAGTAACCACGACCTGGAAGGAACTGGAGGACACTTACGAAAATCCTGCGAGTATTTTCTACCACGCGGTGCGGACAAACGATCCTTCGACACTGCCCAATGAATTCGCGGATTGGCTGATAGCGTCACCCACACCGGAACGAGTCAGAGAGTTGCGCGCGCGCTTAGGCGATGAGGGGATGGGCGTCATCCAACGTGCCGTAGCGGAGAAGTTGCTCGGGCGGACGCCAACGGGTGAGTATGACTTTCGGGAGTTCGCTGATCGGTTGGAGAATCTCAATGAGGACTTTCGCAACGAGTTGTTCGGCCAGGGTTACCAGAAACTGCGGGACATCGCGACTACTGCTCGCGTGCTGAATATGAATCACGACCGCCCGAGCTCCAGGCATGGTGTGCAGAAGCGAGTGGAAATCGGCATCGCTTTTGGGGCCTTGGTCGCAGCTACGTTGGAGGCCTGGAAAGGCCGTCCTTGGGTGGCAGCGATAACGATTGCGGTACCGCTGCTGTATTTTGCTGGCCAGTATGGACTTGGGAAACTGATGCACTCACCCAGGTTTGTGGACTGGCTGATGACGCCGAAGCGTAATAAATAACCGTTCTTTGACCTGAGTGAGCGTGGCAGTCCCACGATGTATCAGTAAGTGTTCATTCCGCCGAGCGAGCCATTTTGACCCACATTGAACAGACGAGAAGAAGGCCAATCTGTCGGTGACGAGAAGGGCGTCTATCGCGACCAAACCACTGCAGTTGCTCCTCGTTCAGGTCAATGACCAATGTTTTCTGAATTCTTCCGAGGTGGGGGTGAGCGGACTGGTCAAATCCGAGAGGCTCACGGGACAAGTGAAGTCCTTGACTTTAACCCAGGTATGCACTTCATCGATTTCTTCCTTAGTCGCCCAAGGAGATAGCCGGATTTCTGTGACGAGCGCCTTCAGGTCAACGCGACGTCGTTTGCACTCGTGAACCCACTTGTTCAACGGATTCTCGCTGTCGAGAGGTTCGCGGCTGAGAAACCCGTCTAGTCCGACATGCCGATTGTTACCTCCGACCGGATCGCAACAAGTCAGTACTGTACGAAGCTCACGCTCCCTGTCGAAACACTTTCCTTTCATAAAGAGAAAATGAATGACGTTGTTACGACTGGGGCCCGCATCGCCGTATCGAACCAATCCGACGTGAATTTCGTCAAGCATGGAATCGAGCGCAGATCTTAGAAGATCAAACTGAGAGAAAATTGCGACGCAACCATACCTCGCCCACATGTCCAGCGTCTCCCCCTCGAAAACCTGCCAGCACTGGATGTACTGCATCTCGCTAAACTGCCGATTGGAAGCTTGGTCGTTATTCAATGCCAGCTCGTCGAGAAGGTCGTATTTTGTGAGCCCACAAGATCGCCTCACATAGTCATCAGGCGGCATACCTTCGTTGGGATCATCGTCCTTAAACTTGTCGGTCCTGCGGAAGTAGAGCTCTTCGTTTGCAAAAAGATCTTTGAATTTGGGGAGGTCGAGGAACCGGCAAATGACCGTGTCTGGACTAGGTTCGCTACATGCGTCATGAGGGATGATCGGCATTGATGGTTCTTATTGTAAGACAGAACCTTTATTCCAGCTGCCGAATCCGCTCCTCGAGGAACTGCCGCTCCGGCTCCTGCCCAGGTCCCAAAATCGGGACCTGGGGTACCCGGGATGTAAAGCCGCATCAGCCGAAAACTGATCCCTGTTCCCTGTCTTTTTACCCCGACGGCGTCGCCGCCACCGTCACCGGCCGCGCCACCAGCGCAGGCCG
>JBKQRH010000208.1:0-8080 GCA_052326045.1 Occallatibacter sp.
TTTGCATCGGAGTCCCACATATGCGTTTTCTTTCGCGTTGTCTTGTTTTTCTCCTCGTGGCGGCTTGCCCCGCTCTCGCGCAGGATCGTGCGGCGGAGTTGCAGACCGCCTTTGCCCGCGCCCAGCATCTGAAGCATGGCATCAACGCCTCGGAGTGGTTTGCCCAATCGGCCAGCGACTACTCGGCGGCCCGCACCAACCGCTACACCGATGCCGGCGATATTGCGTTGATGGCGCGGCTGGGCTTTGACAATGTGCGTCTCAGCATCGATCCGGTGCCGCTGGAACTCGGCCCCCTCGGCAAGGATGGCTTCAACGCTGACTTTCTGGGGCGGCTGGACACGGTTGTGGATGCCATACTGGCCGATGGCATGGCCGTCCAGATCGACATTCACCCGGAAGAAAACTACAAGCTGCAAGTGCGCACCAGCGACGCGGCGGTGGACCATCTGACTTCGCTGTGGCGGCGGCTGGCCGCGCATTATGCGACGCGTGACCCGGAGAAGGTCTTCTTTGAGGTCATGAACGAGCCCGCGATCAGCGACCGCTATCGTTGGGCGGGCATTCAGGCGCGGTTGGCCGCGGCGATCCGCGAGGTTGCGCCGAAGAACACCATCATCGCCACCGGGCCGAATTACTCCGGCATTCCGGATCTTCTGACCCTCAGCCCGCTCCCCGACGGCAACGTGATTTATACCTTCCACACTTACGATCCAATGCAATTCACTCATCAGGGCGCAAGCTGGGCCGACCCGTGGATGAGTTCTACGCATGGGATTCCCTACCCAGCGGGGGAAAGCTCAATGCAGGAGCTGCTGAAGCAGGTTTCCGATGCGCACGACCGCGCCAGCCTGGAAAGCTACTGGCTGGATCACTGGGACGCGCATCATTTGCGCATGCTGATCGACGAGGCCGCGGCGTGGGGCCAGGCAAATCACGTGCCGCTGATCTGCAACGAGTTTGGAGTTTACCGTGTGCATGCGGACGCTGCCTCGCGCATGAACTGGATTCGCGATATGCACACGGCATTGGAAGCCGACGGCATCGGCTGGACGATGTGGGATTATCGGGGCGGATTTGGGGTGGTGTGGAAGCAAGACGGCCAGCCCGCAAAGGTGGATGAAAAGGTCGTCGAGGCGCTGGGGCTGAGGAAGTAGCGGAAGCGGATTGAGCGGAGTTTAGAACGCTGCTCTTGGATTCGCCGGTCTCAAAAGCGCTCAGTCGCAGCGCCGGACGGCCAACATAGTCATATCGTCGAAAACCGGGCCTCCGTTGGTAAACGCTCTCACGTCGTCAAGGCAGGCGGCAATCAGCTCGGCAGGTTGCCGCACAGCCTGCTGGCGCACGAATGTGATGACGCGGTCCACGCCGTACTCTTCCCTTTCGTTGCTGGCTTCCGAAAGACCGTCTGTGTAAAGGAAGAGCGTGTCGCCAGCTTCCAGTTGCACGCGCGTGGCGGAAAACTCCGTTTCGAGGAACATCCCCAGTGGCAAACCGGTAGATTCAATACGAAACACGCCACCGCGCCCGACGACGATTGCGGGGCAGTGGCCGGCGTTATGGATTTCCACCTCACCGGTTGACTTGGCCAGCCCGCATACCAGTGTGGCGTACTGCCCCGCCAGCGCACTTTCGCAGAAAAAGCGGTTGACGTGGGTGACAATTTGGCCGAGCGGCAGGGACATCCGGGTCAGGCTGCGGAACAAGGCGTGAAGCTGCGCCATCAACATCGAGGCGGCCACGCCTTTGCCGGAGACATCGCCCAACAGGAAAAGGAACTGCCCGTCGGACGGGATCAAGTCGCAGTAGTCGCCGCTGACGGCGCCGACAGGCGCGAAATGATAGCTCGTCTCCCAGCCGCCCACGCGCAGGCCCTTCTGCGGAAGCAGGTTGCGCTGCATCTGGGAAGCCAGGTCAAGGTCTCGCTGTAGAGCGGCGCGCTCCAGATGGTTCAAGTGGTCCAGACAGTAGCACACCAGTGGATCCGCGAGCAATCGGTCCTGTTCCACCGAGTCGTGGCACTCCAGACATAGACCGTAGGTGCCTTCGGCCATGCGGTCCAACCCCGAATCCACTTCGCGCAAGAGTCTGGCCAGGCCGGAGTTTGGCGGCGCGGAGGCAACCGCCACCTCCAGCCTGCGTTTGCGCTCTTCCAGTTGCCCCTGCAGGAAACTAACCTCTAGCGAGGCCATGAGAATCTCCCTCGGTCTAAGTCTGGTTCATTGGATTCTGCCAGCCCTGGATTCGATGCGCGTTTCTCGCCGCACTTTGCACGTAGTTACCCCTCTCTGGGGCACACTGGAAAACCGAGGGGTGAATATCAAGTTTGCCCAGGCTTATCGCCGCAACGATCGATGCGCCGTTGCCTTGTGTCAGGGCACGACTTCGGTGTTGGCGGAGTTAGCGCCGGTCTGTCAGCTCCGCTAAGTCCACTTCACTTCCCGCCAACATAGCTTACGTGCCAGATGGACCTGGAGCCGTCGTCGGAGACGAAGAGGGAGCCGTCTTTGGCCACGGAAACGCCCACCGGCCGGCCCCAGACCTGGCCGTCGGGGGTAACGAAGCCAGTCAGGAAGTCTTCGTACTCGCCGGTGGCGTGGCCGTTGCGCATAGGCAGGCGAATGACCTCGTAGCCGGCGCGCAGGGCGCGATTCCAGGAGCCGTGTTCGGCGGCGAAACCGTCGGCTTTGAACTCACGCGGGAACTGGGAGCCCTCGTAGAAGAGCATTTCCAGCGAGGCAAAGTGGGGATTCACCAGAATGTCGGGGGTGATGACCTTGGATTGCAGTTCGGGGTGCTTGCCGGGGTGGCGCGGGTCCTGGATGCCGCCATTCGGGCTGCCCATGTAGTACCAGGGCCAGCCGTAGAATCCGTCCTCCTGAACATGGGTGATGTAGTCGGGCGGGAGGTTGTTGCCGAGAGAGTCGCGCTCGTTGGTGGAGCACCATAGTTCGCCGGTGATGGGGTTGATGGCCTCTCCCACGCAGTTGCGCAGGCCGCTGGCATAGACCTTGATGAACTTGCCTTCGGGGGTAAATTCGAGGACATCGGCGCGGTGGAACTCCTCAGGGTGAGTGTCAGAGTCGTCCACATTGGAGTGGGAGCCGACCGAGGCGAATAGCTTCGTGCCGTCCTTGGAGAAGACCAGGTCGCGGGTCCAGTGGCCGCCGCCGCGGAGACGTCCGCCGCCGGGCAGATCGGCTAGATGTTCCGAGGGTCCGCGGGCGGTAATGTCGCCGTTCTTGTAGGGGAAGCGGACGATGCCGTCGGTATTGCCGATGTAGACCCAGGAGGGATTGGGTCCGGCGGGGTAAAAGGCGATGCCGAAGGGCTGGTGGAGGCCGGTGGCGAAGACGGAAACCTGGCCGGCTTTGCCATCGGAGTCGACGCCTCGGAAGACCTTGATTTTGCCGGTTTCGCTCTCGGCCAGGAAGAGGTCGCCATTGGGGGCGGTGCGGATGAGGCGGGGATTGTCGAGGCCGGTGGCGTAGAGATCGACTTTGAAGCCCTTGGGAGCAATGGGCCAAGCGTTGTCGGGTCGTGGAACGAGCGTGGGGCCATTGTCCACCGACTGCTCAGGGGCAGGGGCGGGCAGATCGGCGAAAGTAAGATGGCGGCGGATGCCGGGAGACTCGTGGAGGGCGTCAGTGAATGCGGCTTGGCCGGTCAGGACGGGATGTTGGGGCGCGGGTTTCGCAGGGGAATCGGCCGCGCGCGCGGTGAGCGAAGGCGGCAGCAAGATGCAGAATACGGCAGGAATCCCCAACAAGAGGGGCAGACGGGGCACAATGCGCAAGATGCTCATAAGACCTCTCAGATTTTGATTCTTGCCGAGCGATTTGGGTTTTGGCCGGGCGTCTGAATTCGAGCAAACCGCGAAGGAATCAGGCGGGGTAGCGCGCTAACGATTACTTGGATGCAGGCGCGCCGGTTTCGGGTGCGGATTCGGGCAGGGAATTTTCGCTCTGGGCGAGGTTGGCGAACAGGGCGGGCGCGAGCGTGGCCGTGACGACCACACGGTTGTGCTTCCGGGCCACTTCAGCGGTTTTGAGGAGCTGTCTGAGGCCGTTGTTGGCGGCGTTCGGAGCGAGCGGGACGATGAGGGCGCGGGCCAGGGTAATGAGCGTGTCGAGGGCGGCGGCCTGGTTGGCGGCCACCTGGTCGGTGGGGGCGATCTCTTCGACTTTGATATTCAGCGAGCCCGCCAGCGAGAGGGCCGGAGTGACGCTGGCGACGATGGTGGAGTCGGCTTCGAGCGGCAGCGCGAGGCCGAAGATGTGGATGGCGCCGCTTTCATTGAAGGGCAGGCCGATTTGGCCGACGCCCCAGGCAAGGGAGAGCAGCGGCACGTCGTGGAAGTGCTGCCTCAGCAGCGTGGAGCCGGCAAAGGGCCAGGCGGCGGTCGCGTGCCGGTCGAGCATGGAGTGGATCTGCTCGGGGGTGGGGGTGTTGGAGACGGCCAGCATGTCATAGCCGATCTGCGCCGCGCGGACCGTACGGCCCTCGGAGGGGATGGAGTAGACGGTGTGGCCGGCGTAGGACTCGTGGGAGGCGGCGTGGGCGTCGAGCCAGGCGTTGAGGCGCTTGCCGGTGAGCCTGCCCACCAGCACCATGGAGTAGGCGACGGGGCCGTTGGGACCGTTGGGGTCGGGCATGCGGTGGAGGGCGATGGCGACCTGGTCGAGGTCGCGCTCCCAATCGACGCCGGTGGCGTTGATGAACTGCTGGTATTCAGGTACGCGCTGGGGCGGCTTAAAGTCCTTGTGGAAGAAGGCGCGGACGGGCTTGAGGTTGATGTAGATAATGCCGTCGGACTCGGGGAGCAGGCGGGCGGCTTCCGGCGGAGCCTTGGAGCGCAGGAAGATGGCCATGGCCAGAAAGAGCAGGACCGCGGCCAATATCCAGAGCGTTCTGCGGGTGCGTTTGTGCATGAGGGCCGTCAGAGATACCCTATCACTCCGGGTGCAGTTGGAGATGCGCCCGCTGACGGCTCACGCCGCTACTGCTTTGCCGGTTCCTGTTACTTTCTGTCGAAGAATTCATTCTTCAGGTATCTTGCACCCGCCTCCGAAAGCGATTGAATTCCAGCTGGCCCGCAGTTCCCTTTGCGGACCTGGCAGGCCACACAACCGAACCGTCGTTCATATGGGCGATGGGGACCGATACGCTTGAGGAGCCTTCAAGCCCGGCGCCAAGGCCCGGAACCATCTAATGGGAAGCCGGCAGTTCATGCACGGCGTCACTTGAATCCAATGGCGGGAGCTGTGACACGTCATATTTCCCCTGATCCGGCATGACCATGGTCAGCACGAAAGAGCCTCTCCAGAATCCGACCCGTATGTCCGTCCGGAAGTAGTAGTCCTTGCCGGGTTCCATGTTGAGTGTCGCGCCAGCCTGTTTGTCATCAGTGGAAACAGTGTGCGTTCCGGCGGGTACTTTAACGTCCAAATAAGTCCCATTCTTCATGTAGCCCAATAGGATGTTATCGCAGTAAAGCGCGGGCTTGAGCGCCCAACCCTGAAACGCCGCATAGCGATAGAAGTGCACCGTGGCCTTCGTGCCGACTGGAACGGGCGCAGGAGTTGGGGCTGGCGCTGGCGCGGGGGTTGGGGTTGCCGGCGGCGCTGGGGCGGGCACAGGAGCTGGAACAGCCGCCGGCGCTGGCGCGGAGGCCTTCTGCACAATCGCCGAAAGCACCTTGTCGCTGGCGCCCGCTGTTTTCAGGGCGATCAGCCCGTCCGCGGAGGTGTCGTAGGTTCCGGCCGAACCGTTGATCGCGGCGACAATCAGATCGTCCGACAGGCCAGCCTTGATGAGTTTGATGACGGAGTCATTGTTGAGCGCCTTCTGCGCGGGAGGTTGAGCGGGTGCGGGTTGGGCCGCTGAAGCAGCAGGCGCTGCAGCCGGAGGTGTTTGCTGTTCCGCCGACGTTGCAGGAGCGGGTGGTGGTTGCTGTGCGAAGAGCAGGGGGCAAAATACCAGAAATACGACGGTGAAAAAACTCTTGCGCATACAGTTTCTCCTTGCCTTTCCGAACCATTGTAAACCCATTTGGAAGGCGGAGAAATCATCTACCAAGACCCAGCCCTCCGGCAATAGGATTTTTGGCGAGACCGGAGGCGGACGGCGGGGAGTCCGGCGCTCAAATGGGTTGCGCCCGGGGCGGCGTGAGTTGTCCTGGTCTGGTTTGCTCCGGTAGCGGGGGTGTGTTAACCTTGATTTCTGTGCCGTTGTGTGTGCGGAGTGGGAGTGTGTCCGTACGCATTGTTGGGAAGTTTTTTGGGGTTTTCGGGCTGGTTTCCTGGTGGGAAGGGCTGGCGTAGCTCAGCTGGTAGAGCATCTGATTTGTAATCAGAGGGTCGGGGGTTCAAATCCCTTCGCCAGCTCCACTTAAAGGGACCGGAAAACGGGGCCTGAGACGGTAAGAATTGGCCGGCGAGCAAGGTTTTTGGGCGTTGCCTGTCCTCCGCGGTGATCCCACTGAGGTGCATGCTCCGAGATGCCGGAGGTTTTCCGGATGGGGCCTGATGCGCCGAATGAGACCCGCCGAATGCGTTGGTTGGACGCGCTGGAAGCGGTTTTAGCAGGAGGGGCGCAGGCAGGATTGGGCGGCGCCTCCGGCGACATTCGGGGCCCCCGGCAAGCGATTCTTGCTTGCTGGGGTGAACGAAAGGTTTTGGTCGCTGGGATGATTGGGCACAGGTGGCCGAGCGGTTAATGGCAGCAGACTGTAAATCTGCCGCTCCTTGCGAGCTACGGAGGTTCGAATCCTCCCCTGTGCACCAGGAATTGAGGACCGGTATTTGCGAGGCTGGATTTGAGGAGTTGTAATGCAGCCTGGTGAACGCAAGGGCTTGAAGAGCGCAGATTCGGATTTGGACCTGAAGTTTTGGGTAGCTCTTGGGCTTTACGGAATTCTAGCTGGATTGGCTTGGTTTACTCTGGGCGGGGATAAGGTTCTCGTACCGTGGTTTGATTTGAGCGATTGGAAGATCGTCGCCTCAAGTAAGCCAGTTCAAATGCGCTTGATTCCACTGATTGTTCTCGGCGGATTCGCATTGCGCACGGTTTTGGCTCGGCAGGCGGAGAGGATTCGCCGCGGCCGGGAGAAAGGCAGCTGTTAGCTCTTAGCTTTTTTCGGTGGCAAACTGAGCTGATGTGGCTTGCACCGGCATCATGGAGCTAAAAGCTCATGGCTAAGAACTGAAAGATTGAGTTCGAGGGCTGATGTAGCTCAGTTGGTAGAGCACTCCCTTGGTAAGGGAGAGGTCACCAGTTCAATCCTGGTCATCAGCTCCAGAGATGCGAGTGTACGGTGGACAGTGCACAGTGGACAGTTGCCGGACGGCGATTGAACTGTTCACTGACCACTGCTCACTGTCCACTGTTTTCGGGCGGGAGTAACTCAGTGGTAGAGTCACAGCCTTCCAAGCTGTTGGTCGCGGGTTCGAGCCCCGTCTCCCGCTCCAGTTCGGGGTCCCCGGCGACGGGTCCTTGTCGCTGGGGTGAAAGATTGGGTAGAACGCGGAAGGGCTGAGGAAGCCCGAGGCGAGGAGACGATGTTCGAGCAGGCGGCGATCGCGGTCCAGGACGAGCGGGGATATGCGCAGCTTCATGCGCTGATCGACGCGGCTTTCGATGCGCGGGACGTGGAAGTCTTTCTGGATCGGGTAACCAAGGCGAAGCTGCGGATTCGCGACTATGAGAGTGTTCTCAAGCGCAGATTGCTGGGCAAGGAAGCAGCGGGGCTTTACGGAGCGCTGCCGGTATCGGACCAGGGATTGACGCGGGAGAGGTATTTGCGGCTGGTGGAAGCGGTGCCGCTGGATCTACGGCAGAGGTATTTCAGGGCGTACGCCTACTACTGAGGCGCAACCGAGAGTTTTGCGTTTCCGGCATGGCCGGGGCGACAAGAAGAAGAAAGTCTAACGGAAGGGACTGAAGATCATGGCGAAAGAGAAGTTTGATCGCAGCAAGCCGCACGTGAACGTGGGCACGATCGGTCACATCGATCACGGCAAGACGACGTTGACGGCGGCCATCACCAAGGTGTTGGGCAAGCACAATCCGAAGATCCTGT
>JBKQRH010000209.1:0-7778 GCA_052326045.1 Occallatibacter sp.
TAAGCTCCACCGCTTGCCCTTTGCGCCAGACGCGGAAGCTCTTGGCCGCGCCGCTGCGCACAAACTGCGTGAAAAAATCCACATCGCCGATCTCCGAGCCGTTCACCTCGACGATGACATCGCCGATTTGCATCTGCATTTCCTCTGCAAGGCCGCCTTTTTCGACGCCGGTCACCACCACCCCTTTGGGTTTCAGCAACCCCATGGCAATCACATCCGAATCCGTCACGGCGCGCACCCGAGCGCCAAGCCGGAAAGTGGACGAAGACGCGGCCTGGCTCACCTCCGGAGCCGGTGGCGCGGCCTGGTTGGCCTCCGGGCCCGCAACCACTGACCCCACCGGGTGCCTGGCCGACCCTGCGCTCTTCTGCCGCAACAGCGCTATATCCGCATCCGGGTTGAGGTAGTGCAAATCGACAGTCCTGGAATTGCCTTTGTGAAGAACCTCTACATGGACAATGCCGCCCTCCGGTTTTTCCCGCACGGCTGCATTGAAGAGATCGGTGAAGGCCTGTTCCTCCGTGCAGGGCTTGCCGTTGATGGAGCGGAGGATGTCGCCCTTCTTGATGCCGGCCACATCGGGGGGGCTGTCCCAAACCATATCCTTAACCTGCATCCCGGCCAGCTCGGGATGATTCCTAGTTTCCTTTTCCGGAACCGGTTTCATGGTCATACCGGGGGAAATGTCCAGGCTATGCCCGCTGGCCACCACCAGGGTTGCCAGCGTATCGATCAGCCCATGGGCGTCTGCCTCTGAGGGAACGCAGATCGCGTTGCCGCGGGAAGCTCCGCGGCTGATGGGATTGATGCACCAAATCGCAGGAAAGTAAGAGCCTCTCCCGTTGTGGTAAAGCTCGAAATAGGCAACATCCGCGTAGACGATCGATGCAACTATGTCGTCGGTGTGCGAGGTAATGACGGGCGCGACATAACCGCCCCACCAGGACCAGTAATACTGGCTGTCCTGTGTGACGCTGCTCTTGGTGAAGGAGAGATTGACTCCAAGCCGGTTCACGTCAACGCGCTGAAGCGAGTAGCCGGTTGTCAGTTCCTCGTTGGCTGTTACAGGGGCAAAGTGCGGAGAAATGAATTGCAGCCGGTTGGAGGCCTCGTCCACACTGGTCAGATAATGCGGTTGATACCAGCGTGGGTTATACAGGGCCCACGTCGTGTAATCCCTGGCCAACAGTGGTGCAGGCAACGCCAGGACACCACACACCACTGCCCTCAAAAACATACTGTATCGAGACATGTTCAGTTCCCCTCTCTGAGCGCTGCCTGTCCCCGCGGGGCTTCAATAAGGCTCTGCTCATCCTCAAGCACCGTTGAGGGGAAATTGCAGTGCTGCTGGTGGTGAACGAACACGCCCGGCATGGCTCGCCAATGATTCTATTCCTCATGCACTTGAACCGCGAAACCGGCCAAAGCGTCTCCAGGCCCCTGGGCGTTCAGAACAGCTCCGGAATGGTGTGGAAGGCGATGCGGGTGGGCGCGGCCTTGACGGCGGTGAGCATGGTGGCCGGGGCCAGCGTGCTCAGGCCGTACTTGTTGTTGAGCGCGTCCATGGCCGCCAGCAGGCGCGTACGGCTCTCCGCGCTCTCCTGTCCGTCAAACAGGTTCAGCGTGTGCAGCCGGTCGGGCACCAGTCCATTCAAATGCACGCCGATGAAGTAGGGGTGCTCGAAGTCCTGGCCGGACGGGCGGGATTCCCATAGACGACGTAGCGCCGCGATGAGCGTCTGATTGTCCTGGCACTCGCAAAGGCGCAGTTCGGCTTTCCATCCCCGCGTGGGAACGCCGTAACTGCTTACTGGCTTTTTCTCCCCGCGCGGTACCGCGAAGCCGATGGCCAGCCCAATGCTGCCGGCCCACAAACCGCCGGAGCGCAACCGCATGGCGGCCTTGTGGAGCAGCTTGTGAGCGACAGCCCAGGCCTGCTCCGGGGTGCGCATATCGGGCGCGAGCACGTGCTGGTGGCTCAGGGACTTCAGATGCTCGGTTTCCGACATGTCGAAGTCTTCGCCCCGGAGCCAGTGCCACAGCCGCTCGCCCCAAACCGAACCCCAAAGCTGGCCGGCCTGCTCGCAGTCGAGCGCCAGAAGGTCGTCCATGGTGCGGATGCCGAGTTTGTTCAGGCGCTTCTCCGTGCGTGCGCCGATGCCGGGCAGGTCGCGCAAGGTGAGCTGGCGCAAGGCTTGGGGCAGGATGTCCAACGGGAGCGCCACCAGGCCGTCGGGCTTTTCCATGTCGCTGGCGACCTTGGCCAGATAACGGTTGGTGGCCAGGCCCACCGAGCTGCGCAGCATGGAGCCTACGCGTTCCCGGATGCGCGCCTTCACCTGGCGGCCTAGTTCCATGGCGGCCAGCAGGGGACGTTCCCGGCCCATCAGCTGGCAGGCCATCTCGTCGATGGAGAGCACGGCCGTCACCGGCAGGCAGCTTTCCACGGCTTCGACAATGCGGTGATGATAATCGACATAGAGTTCGTGGCGAGCCTCCACCAGCACCAGGCCGGGGCACATCCGCTTGGCGTCGGCGACCATGGTTCCAGTCTTTACGCCGTGAGCCTTGGCCTCGTAACTGGCGGCAATACAACAGGTTGTGTCGGCCATCATGGGAACAATGCCCACCGGGCGGCCGCGCAACTCGGGACGGACCTCCTGTTCCACGGAGGCAAAGTAGGAGTTCAGGTCGACGAATAGCCAGTTCAGCGCCGTACCCTGCGCCGGGTCCTGCCCTGAAGCCTGAACAGACCCGCGCTCCGGCTCCTGCGGCGCGCGCACGGCCTCTGGCTCCAGGGTTCGGAGCTGTTCCGGCCACTCCTCCGTAATGGGGGCCGGCACTGGATTGGGACGGGTTGCCATATCGAGACTATTTTCGCCTTTTATTCTCTACAACACAAGTGGTAAACTAGAAAAAATTAGCGATGATACACTTGCTGCGCAGGAATTGTGTCAAACCGAAGTTGGAGAGACTTTGCCGGGATCTTCAATTCACGGCTGAGTTTTGAATTGTTGCTGGATATGGTCGCCGAGCATGAATAGTCTGGTTCAGTGGTTTACGACGAACGTAAACGTCCTCGCCATCCTGGTGACGGTGGGCGTGACAGTGCTGCTTGTCTGCTGCCTGGAATGCTCGGAGTGCCCCAGCCGCGACGAGGACGACATCTTCCGCCACCACGAACTTTAGCGGGTTGCGAAACAGCTTCTGCCGCAAATCATCCCCATAGGGTCGCGTCCTCTTCAGGCGCGCGGAGCGTCGTCTCCACTGCTATACGCCATGGGGAGAAATGCTCTACCCTCTGCTATCTCGACGGGGTGCGTTTCCTCGACGGCTTCTGATATTTCGGTGGCTTGCGCTTCCTGCCCGGCCTCTGTCTGCTCAATGGCTTTCGTTGTCTCGATAGTTGCTTGAGCCTCTACGGCCCCTACCTGCTCGACCGCTTCCGCCTGCACCACGGCCTCTGCTATCTCGACGGCTTGCGCTTCCTCGACAGCCTCTGCCTGCTCAATGGCTTTCGCGGTCTCGATAGTTTCTTGAGCCTCTACGGCCTCTACCTGCTCGACCGCTTCCGGCTGCACAATAGCCTCTGCTATCTCGACGGCTTGCACTTCCTCGACGGCTTCTGCATCCGCGACGGCTTCTGCTGTCTCGATGACTGTCTTCGCCTTGACCCCGGCCGCTTCGGCTCTTTTCTTCTCTGCGGCTTTCTTTTTCGCCGGCTTGGCGGCAGCCGCCTCAGCCTTCAGAAACGCCGCCCACCGAAACTCCGGCACATGCGGCGCCTTCCTGGCCTTGGCAATAGCCAGGTCCGCCACTTCTCTCACGATCCAGTCGAAGTTAGCCTGCCCCACGGAGTGCAAATCGGCGTCCGGCGCCGGGTTCATGAAGTCGATGGCGTAGGGAACGCCATTCTCAACTGCAAACTCCACCGTGTTCAGGTCGTAACCCAGGGCGCGGCAGAGCTTGAGGGCGTCCTGCTCGATACGCTTGAGCAGCATCTTTTTGTAGCGCCGCCGCTTCTGAATATACCGCTCCGCGTGCGGCCTGCGCGGGTCGTAGGGCATGATGCGGACCTTTTTCTGCCCCACCACGTAGCAGCGGAAATACTCGGTGAAATCCACGGCCTTCTGGTACATCATGCAAAGATCGCGGGACTGGTCGTAGGCACGAAAGAATTCCTCGCGATTGCGCACATGGTGCACGTCGCGCCAGCCGCCGCCGTCCACGGGCTTCAGGTAGCCGTGCTCGCCCACATAGGCAAACATCGCGTCCCAATCCAGCGGATATTCCAGGTTGCGCATCGACCTATCCGTAGTTCCCTGCGGGTGCAGCTTGTGCGGCAGGATCACGGTCGCCGGCACGGCCACGCCCAGCTTCGCGGCCAGCGCGCAATTGAAGAACTTGTCGTCCGCCGACCACCAGAAGGGATTGTTGATAATCGCCGTTCCATTGATTGCCGCGTGCTTGAGATAGGCGCGATAGAAGGGAATGTCGTGAGAGATGCGGTCCACGATCACCGCGTAGCGAGGGGTCTTGTGCAGATACACGGCGCCGGTTTCAACAAACTCGGCGCGTATGCCGTCAAGATTCCGGGCATTGATGTGCTCCACCAGTGCGCCGGGGAAGCTGTTCTCCGTGCCGAACAGGATGCCGATCTTTTTCATGCCGCCTAACCTCCCATGGATCGAGCGGCCTGCGCAGGGAGTGAGCCGCCGCGTGGTTGCATCCATATAGTGTACGGCAGATTCTTGTCGAGCCGCTCAGGCGGGAGTGGTCCTCGAATTTCCCTGGCCTTGCCGCCCTGCACCCGCTACAACCCTCGCGGCCTCCGCGCGGGTGGTTCTTTTTTGCAGTATGAATCAGGGCTCACTGCCCCCAATCCAGGTGCGCTATAATTATCAACCGCAAGCGCAATGCTGGATCACGCAGCCCTGCGAATGTCACTAAGCAAGAATTCGCTGTGCGGGGGCAAGCATGAAATACCGGGTCTTGACAGTCAACAGGGAGTTCGGCAGCGGGGGAGGACGAATCGCGCAAACCATTGCCGGGTGGCTGGGCTGGAAGCTGCTGGACAAGGACATCATCGACGCCATCGCCTATGCGGCGCACGTCGATGCCAACGTGGTGCGACCCTACGATGAGCACGTCGTTTCCTGGCTGCGGCGCATCAACCAGCAGGCCATGCGCTCGGCCGCCCTGGCCGCCGGCCTGGAACTCGGCGAGAACTCCGTCTTCGATGCCGAGGAGATGGTGAAGATCTCGCGGAAGATCATCGAAGAGGCCCATGCCGAGGGCAACTGCGTCATCGTGGGGCGGGGCTCACAGTGCGTCCTGCAGCACAAACCCGACGTGTACCACGTCTTTGTCTACGCTCCGTACAAGGAGCGGATACTGCGCCTGCGCAAACGTCTGGAGAAGGGCGCTAACGTCGAGCAACGCATCCGCACCGTCGATGAAGAGCGCGCCAAGTACCTGCAACAGTACTTCGGCAAGAACTGGTGCAATCCCCACCTTTACGACCTGATGATCTCCTCCAGCGAGGACGAGGACTCGACAGCGCGCACCATCCTTTACGCCATGGGCGGAGGTCTGGGGTCTAGGGTTTAGGGTCTGGGGTCTGGGGTTGCTGCGCCGACTCCCTCTGCTTGGCGCTAATCGCCTTGCTAAGGGCGGATAGCAGTCTTCCGACGGAATCGCAAAGTTCCGAGCAGGCATCGAGCCGCTCTGCCTGCCCAAAACCCAGGCCCTTGGCAATCACCAGTTGGGTCTCGAGTTCAGCGCAGGAACCTCGGGAGTGGCTCAGAAACTGAAGATACTCGCCCTTGCCCGAACGCGCATAGCCCTCGGCGATGTTGCTTGGAATCGAAACCGAAGCTCGTCTCATTTGATTGATCAGGCCGAACCGTTCCGAATCCGGGAACCCTGAGGTCAGTTTGTAGACCTTCATCGTCAGCTCAATCGCCTTTTGCCAAACAACAAGATCCTTGAAACCCTCTGCCATCGAGTTTTGTCCCTTCCTCGACCCTGCACCCTAGACCCTAAACCCTACTTCCCCACCTTCACGTCCCAGTCGAAGCTGAGCCCCGCGATCAGGTCGTCCAGCTTGGCGACCGCGGCTTGTTTCTGCTGCTCCAGGTCGGCGGTCTGCTTGCGCGTGGCCTGCAACAGGTCCTCGGCGCGGTTCAGCTCGTCAACAAACCGCTTGGCCGCGTCGTTGCCCTTGAGCGCGGTCAGGTTCTCGCGGTCGCGGGCCTCGTCGGCCGCCGCGGTCTCTTCAGTCTTCTTGGATTCCTCGATGCGGCGATCCAATTTGGCCAGTGCAGTCTGGGCCTCAATCACCGGCTTCAGCTTATCCAGCGCATCGGGCACGCGCTTGACCAGGTCGAGAAGATACTCAGTCTGGTCCTGCGTGGACACGAGGTCAACACGCTGATGCTCCGGCCCCCGCTCGCGCACCTCAAGCTTCTCCGTCGAATGCGTGGCCACCGGCAACTTGAAGCGATAAAGGTCAGGTGCGGTTTCATCCGCCTTCAGCCCCTCGTCCAGAGTCCAGCCGTTGTTGCGGCGCGGATGCTCCAGCAGAACTATCCGGTCCGCCTCCGCGTGGTTGGTGGCCGAATAGGTCACTGAAGTCACATCCATGTAGGTTTCGACGATGACTCCCTTGATGATCTTCACGTGATGCAGGGTGCGCTTGCTTTCGCGGTCCGCTACCTTCACGCGGACGGCCTGGTCGGCGGCGTAGGAAAGCAGGCGCTTCTCGCCGGGATGGATGGGATCAAGTAGACCCTCGCCGGCGAACTCGCCGCTTTCGAAGATGGAGAAGCTGCCGGAGTCGAGGGTGAGCTTGGATTTGTTTTCAAGCCACACTGCCCTGAGCGGCGTGGGATCCCTCTCGCTCCACAGGGTCACGTGCTCGGCGGGAAGCTCCTGCTGGAGGATGGGCACCATCGCCGACTCGTTCTTGTGAATGGTGACCGGCTGGGTCAGCGCGTACTCGAAGAAGTCGTCGAAGGCGTTGGTGGAGACGTCGCCTTCCTGAATGGCGTCGGTGGGGCGAATCACGCCGCCGCCGCCGCCGCCGTAGACTCCGGGACCCAGCGCAGCTAAAGCTGCGAAGTTTCTGTTTTCTGTCGCTATGCTGGAAACTTCTTCGCTTGATACGAGAGTAGAAACCACATTCGAGTCCGCCTGCATTGCAAGAGCATTCCCGTGGGCACGCATCTTGCTGCGAGCCGAGGCCGGCGCGTTCTGCTGGCTGGAGCCCGCCCTCGACTGAGCTGCCGCATCCTGCTTGAACTCCGCCGCCTCGTGCGTCTGCGGCGTCAACTGCGCCTCGGTGGAGATGGGAATCTCAGGCCGCCGCGTATAGAGCGGCTGCGAGAGCGGCTGGATGAAGCTCTGCGGCGCGCCGGCAACGAGCGAAAGCTGCACATTGTCCCAGTCCGCGCCCACGGTGTTATCGACAACCGCCCAGCCTTGGACGATGGCGTTTCCGTTGGGCACGCGCGGGAAGACCATCCGGTAGGTCGACTTCCAGACCGGAACCTCGCTGATGTAGCTCACCCGCAGCTCCCGCTGGCCCTGGCCGAGGGCGTCGAGCGTAAGATGGCGCAGGCCGGTGGAGTGTGTGGAGCTGAGCAGCTCAAGATAGCGGTCGAGCTGGCCCTGGAGGTTCGCGTCGAGCGGGCGTACGCTCAGGGCCGGAGTCAGTTCGATCACCCGCACCGCGCCCGAGGAGGCAATGATCGAAAGATAGAACTTTTCGATGGTTG
>JBKQRH010000210.1:0-4259 GCA_052326045.1 Occallatibacter sp.
TGGCCAGCATGTCTCTGGTGGCGGCATCGACTTCGTCTTCGTAAAAGTCCGCGATCTTCTGCAACATGGAGTCCATGGCGCCGGTGGCTTCGCCCACGCCGATCATCTGGGTCACCATGTTGGGGAAGACGCCGCATTCGCGAAGCGGATCGACGATGGTCCGTCCTTCTTCAATGGCCTTGCGCACCTTCATCAGCGCTTCTTCCAGCACGGCGTTGCCCGAGGTGCGAGCGGTGATGGCCAAGCCTTCGAGAATGGGGACGCCGGAGGTAATGAGCGTGCCCAGGGTCCGGGTAAAGCGGGCGACCGCGATCTTGCGCAGCAGCAGGCCGAGGACCGGCAACTTGAGCAGCATGGCGTCGAAGTAATATTTTCCGCGCGGGTGCTTGCGGACCTGCCGGATCGCGAAGACGGTACCGAAGCCCATTCCAAGCATGACCCACCAGAAATGACCGATGAAATCGCTGAGGCCGATGACGATTTTGGTCGGCAGCGGCAGCGCGACTCCCAAGCCGACAAACATGTTGGCGAAGATGGGTACCACAAACTTCAGCAACGCGCCCACAATCACCGCCGCCAGGGAGACGACGGCCACCGGGTAGATCAACGCTGACTTGACCGCCGAGCGCAGCTTGACTGCCTTTTCCACGTAGATGGCCAGGCGCTGGAGGATGATGTCGAGAATACCGCCGGTCTCGCCCGCTTCGACCATGTTGGTCGTCAGATCGTCAAAGATGACCGGGTACTGGCGCATGGCATTGGCCAGCGTGGCGCCGCCTTCTACCGTGGTCCGGACCCCGAGCAGCGTTTTCTGAAAGCTGGGATTCTCCTGGTTGGCGCCGAGAATCTCCAGGCACTGCACCAGCGGCAGACCGGCGTCAATCATGACCGAGAACTGGCGGAAAAACACCGCCACTTCCTTGACCGAGACCTTGCCCGTGCCAAACGTGGGCATGGAGAACTCCTTGCCCTTCTCCCGAATGGAGCCTGGCGTGATGCGCTCCCTCCGAAGCTGCGCAGCCAGCCCGTCCTTGGTAGAGGCTACGCGCTCTCCCTGAACTTTCTCGCCCGAAGCGGTCTTTCCTGAAAACGTAAAAACCGGCATGGTGCTTTCTCCTTGTCCTTGATCCTTATCTCTATCCTTAATCCTTAGTTTCGCTGGCGTGGGCCGCCGATCCTCTGAACTGCCCGTGCCTCCTTGCCTCTTTGCTTCTCTCTTCCCTTGTCTCTCCGCCCGTCTCCGTGCTGCTCTTGCAGCCCGCTATACCGCCGGGCATTTCTCGATGTCAGCGCTTCATGGGGGCGGCGCCTTTGGCCATCGGAGCCGCGCCGCCCCGGTTCACAAACGTGGGGCCGCGCGAAAACATTTCCTGCAGTTCGTCTTGATTGCTGGAGCGCGACAGCGCCATCTCGAGAGTGATCTGCTTCTGGAAATACGCGTTGGCGAGCGACTGATTGAACGTCTGCATGCCGTATTTTTCCTGGCCGGACTGCATGGAAGAATAGATCTGGTGGATCTTGTCTTCGCGGATCAGGTTGCGTACGGCCGCATTGGGCACCAGAATCTCCATGCACATGGCGCGTCCCTTGTTGTCGCCGCGGGGCAGCAGGCTTTGACACAGGATGCCTTCGAGCACCAGCGAAAGTTGGGCGCGGATCTGCGACTGCTGGTGCGACGGGAACACGTCAATGATGCGGTTGATGGTGGAGGAGGCCGAATTGGTGTGCAACGTGGCGAAGGTGAGGTGGCCGGTTTCCGCGATGCGCAGCGCGGACTCTATGGTTTCGAGGTCGCGCATTTCGCCGATCAGCACCACGTCGGGGTCTTCGCGGAGCGCGGCGCGCAGGGCGTCGCCAAAGCTCTTGGTGTCCGAGTGCAATTCGCGCTGGTTGACCACACAGTTCTTGTTCATGTGCACGAACTCGATCGGGTCCTCGATGGTGAGGATGTGCTCGTGGCGCTCGGTGTTGACTTTGTCGATCATGGCCGCCAGGGTGGTGGACTTGCCCGAACCGGTCGGCCCGGTGACCAGCACCAGCCCGCGCGGCTTGTCGCACAGCTTACTGACGACGGCAGGCAGGCCCAACTGGTGGAAGGTCTTGATCTCAAACGGAATCAGACGAAAGACGCACGCCGAGGCGCCGCGCTGGTTGAAAACGTTGGCGCGGAAGCGGGCGAGGCCCTTCAAACCGAAGGAGAAGTCGAGTTCGAGGCTTTCCTCGAAACGGTGCTTCTGCGAGTCGGTCATGACGCTGTAGGCGAGTTGCTTGGTCTCGGCGGGCGTCAACTGGGGCAGGTCGAGCGGCACCAGATGCCCGTGTACGCGGATTTGTGGCGGCGAGTTGGTGGTGATGTGAAGGTCGCTTCCCCCCATCTCCAGCATGCGGCGGAGCAGATCGCTAAGTGACAGTGCCATATTGTTTTCTTCCTCGTGCCCTTTTTTAGTGGATCGTCTCGCGGGCCACTTCTTCGAGCGTGGTCCAGCCTTGCGCGACCTTGATCAGCCCGCTGCGGCGCAGGGTGATCATGCCGCGTTCAATCGCTTTCTTCTTGAGTTCGATGGCCGAAGCGCCGACCATCACCAATTCCCGGATCTCGTCGTCAACTTCCATCACTTCGTACAAACCGGTGCGGCCCTTGTAGCCGGTCTTGTTGCAAGTGGCGCAGCCTTTGCCCTTCATGACCTGCACCGTCTTGGCCTCTTCCGGCGTGTAGCCTTCATCGATCAGGGCCTGCACCGGCATTTCGATGGGCTCGGCGCAGTCCTTGCAAATGCGCCGCACCAGCCGCTGGGCGCAGATCATATGGACCGAAGTCGCCACCAGGAATGGTTCAATTCCCATATTCATCAGACGGGTGATGGTTTCGGGAGCGCCGTTGGTGTGCAGCGTTGACAAAACCAGGTGGCCGGTGAGTGCGGCCTTGATGGCGATTTCCGCGGTTTCAAAGTCGCGGATCTCGCCGACCAGAATGATGTTGGGGTCCTGCCGCAAGAAGGCGCGCAGGGCAGCCGCAAAATTCAGGCCGATCTGCTCCTTCATCTGCACCTGGTTCACGCCCTGCAGTTGGAACTCAACCGGGTCTTCGGCGGTCATGATGTTGGTGTCGACCTTGTTGAGCTGCGAGATCGAGGAATACAGCGTGTTGGTCTTGCCCGACCCGGTCGGTCCCGTAACCAGCACCATGCCGTAAGGCTTTAGGATGGCCTTCTCGAACTTGGTCAGCGACTCCTGCTCGAAACCGAGCTTGGTCATGTCGAGGCGGAGGTTTTCCTTGTCGAGCAAGCGCAGCACAATCTTTTCGCCCCACAGCGTTGGCAAAGTGGAGACGCGGAAATCGAGCTGCTTTTTCTTGCCGCCAATCTGCATCTTCAGCATGATGCGGCCGTCCTGCGGCAGCCGCTTTTCGCTGATGTCGAGCTTGGCCATGATCTTGAGGCGCGAAGTGATGGCGTCCTTCAGTTTGAGCGGCGGATTCATGATCAGCTGCAAGACGCCGTCAATGCGGAAGCGCACGCGAAATTCTTTTTCGTAGGGCTCCATGTGAATGTCGCTGGCGCCGCGCTTTACGGCATCGGTGAGCACCAGGTTCACGAGCTTGACGATGGGAGCTTCGTCAGCCGCTTTCTCCAATTCCTTGAGTTCGAGTTCCTGCTCTTCGGCCTGCACCTCGATATCGGTGCCCTCGCCGGCGTCGTTCATCGACTGCATGACCTGCTCGAGCTCTTCTTCCTTGGAAGTGCCGTAGGCCTTGTCGATGCCCTCAATGATGGAGCTTTCGGAGGCGACTACCGGCTCGATATTGAAGCCGGTCATGAACTTGATATCGTCCATCGCAAAGACGTTGGTTGGGTCCACCATGGCGATGGTCAGTGAAGCGCCGACGCGGCTGAGGGGCAGAATCTGATAGCGCTTCGCGGTTTCGAAGGGGATCAGCTTGACGACGGCGGGATCGATTTCAAAATAAGAAAGATTGATGGCGGGCACGCCGTACTGGCGCGAGAGAAAGTTGGTGACGTCCTCATCCGAAAGAAAACCCAACTTCACCAGCGCCGAGGCGAGCCGGGTGTGGGAATCCTTCTGGAGCTTGGTCGCCTGTTCCAACTGCTCTTGGGTAATGACCTTTTCCTTGACCAGCAGGTCACCCAGCCGCTGAGACATATCTCTCCTGTATTCCCGAAAAATCCGGGGTCGATGCGAAGCCGCTGATTTCCGGGGGGATCAGCGCGGCCGTTTTCGCACTGACACAAATTGTCATC
>JBKQRH010000211.1:0-11631 GCA_052326045.1 Occallatibacter sp.
TCGTAGGCGCGCATGAACTCATCGCTGACGCGGACGGAGTTGTTGGCGTTTTGGAAAAATATCGAGGAATAGGCCACGGAGTCCGGCCCCGAGCCATCGTAGCCAGCCTCAATGAGGGTGTAAGCCTTGGCTTCTTCCTTGGACTTGCACTCGATGAAGTCAACGATATCGGGGTGGTCCGCGTTCAGAATCGCCATCTTGGCCGCGCGGCGGGTCTTGCCGCCGGATTTGATGACTCCGGCAAAGGCGTCGAGGCCGCGCATGAAGCTCAAGGGTCCGCTGGCGGTGCCGCCGCCCGAGACGGATTCCTTGCTGGAACGCAGGGAGCTGAAGTTGGTTCCCGTCCCCGAGCCGAATTTGAAGAGCATGGCCTCGGTCCGGGCCAGCTCCATGATGCCGGCCATCGAATCCTCGACGGAGTTGATGAAGCAGGCCGAGCACTGCGGATTGTGGTAGCCGCTGGCGGAGTAACGCACGCCGTCGGTTGAGGGGTCCCAGTGCCAGTTCTGCCCCTCCGCATCCGGCTCCAGGCGGTCGCAGCCCACGTTGAACCAGACCGGGGAGTTGAAGGCCGCCTTTTGGGTCAGCAGCATGTTCGCCAGCTCGTCGTGGAAGATAGCCGCATCTTCAGGGGTGGCAAAGTAGCTGCCCGCCATGCCCCAGTCGCGGATGGTCTCCGCCACCCGGCTCACCAGTTGGCGAACCCCCTTCTCCCGCTCCGGCGTTCCCAGACGCCCGTGAAGGTACTTGGAGGCCACGATGTTAGTCGCGGTCATCGACCAGTCAGCCGGCGTCTCGACATCCTTCTGCTCGAAGATGATGTTGCCCTTCTGATCGGAGATCGACGCCGTGCGCCGCTCCCATTGAACCTCGTCATAGGGAGAGACGCCCTCGGTGGAGAAGCGGCGGGTGAAGGTCAGGCCCCTCTGGGTTGGGGGAGTCTGCTGGGCGGTGGCGGAAATTTGAAACTGGACCTCATTCATGGAATCCTCACAATCGGCAAATACAACTGAAACATCGGCCCCTCTCCAGCTCAGGGCTGCCTAGAGAGGGTCAGGGATCATCTCGTCGGTCAAAGAACGGGAAACGGGGATTGAAACGTACCGCGAATTCGCTGTTCTCAGAAGCCTCTAGGTGGAACTATCACACCGGAGATCGTAACATCCGATTTAAGGCCGCAGATGAAAAAGTACCGCTGTTGGTTGTGCATGTCAACAAAAAACCACAACATCTTGTATTTTGTTCACTTTTGGGGCACCAAGTTTGCAAACAAAGGCATTTGCCTGTGGAAAGCTCCAAAGCCCCATGCGGGATGCGGGTTTCCGTTTGTTACAAATTGCACAAAATTCGGTGAAATCCCGATGATTGCGGCTACACCACCCCAAACCCCAAGCCTAGTCCTCGCCGGAGCCGGGGACAAGGCGCAGCAACGGTGCAGATGGGGGGCTAAATGTGGGAAATGTGTAGATTTGGGCTGTATGCGTTCATAGAGGTCACATTCAGCGTGCACATGTCCAACATAGCCAAAACCTCGATGCGGCTTGATATGCGATGCTCGACTGAGAGTGTCCCGCGCGCAAGCGAACCTTCGAAGGCTGACTCGCCCCGAATAATTTCGATGAGAAAGGGCGTCAGCGAGCTCAATTGGGATTGATGCCCAAACCCGTCACTTGATAAAAGTCAGTCCAACTTGCACAGAATTAGTGCGTTGGAATTTTGGCGCATCAAACCCGTCGGTATAGGTGACAGTAAAAGCGAGGTTGCCGTCAGGGTTGGGTTTATAAGACACAACACACTTGCTGATGGCCTTCCATCCTGCAAGCCTCAGAGGATAGACAATGTTGGCCTTCGATTGCGTAGCTGAGTTCTCGGTCAGAAAAAGATAGCGTGCAGTAAAGGTTTCGTCCAGGCTGAACTGGCGGAACTGCAGTTCGCCGTGCATCACAGGGGCGGCGCGAAAGATGGAATACGCGGGTATGGGGACGGATGGGGCGGATCCCGTCGAGGGCTTTTGAACGGTGTCGGCCATCGCTCCTCCGCCCTCTAAGCCTGGAGTGAAATCCATCTCATCGCCCCCGGCATACTTGTGGGCTTTGATGTAGCTGGACATTGTCTCCTTTGGGTTGTTACTCTCGATGACCTTATCTTGAAGCGGATGGTTCAGCAACCAGAGATTCGCGTTGAATCCGGCGAGAAAGTTTCTCCTGTCTAGTTCAAAATCTGTCTCATAGTCCGGCGCAATATTCAGGTTGTAAACGCCCAGATACTTGCGGAAAGCGTTGCTTTGAGCTGAATCGCCAAGAAGATAGGTGACTGGGAGCTTCCAACATACGGAATCCGTATAGTTCTGAGTCTTAATGGTCGCTGTGTTGTTCCCTCCATTAGCCGTCGCATTCAGGTAGTGCACAATCAAGCGTTTGAATTGGTACTGCTCGTCCAGGGAGCCATCGAGGCCCCATGCGAAGCGCGCTCCGCTTGCCGCAACGAGATTGACATTTGCGTAGATCGCGGCGTCCTTTTTCTGGGTTGGCGCAGGCCGGGCAACGAATTTCAGTTTGATCTTTGACCCCAAGATATTAGGTCCGATCTCTTGCGTAGGAACGAAGTATTGGCACCTCTTGTTATCTTCCGAGGCAGGAACTCTCAGCTCGCCTACGTAGGTAGGGATACAACTGCTTTTATCCGCGCCACTGCAATGATCTATCTCGGCCTGCTCATCTTGTCGATACCTTGCGAAGGAATCAGACGCGGCCCCGAAGGCCACTTGAGATTGGACAAGGCACACATCTTGGGCTCTAATACCGCTCCATGAGACGCTTGCCTCTATACTATCCGTGATTTTGATGACCAAGGTCTGGCTGTCGGCCTGACCGGTGCTTCTATGCGTAAATCCGTATTGGAGCGTGACAGCCAGGCCAACCTTAAACATCTTGGCGGGGAAGGACACGTAATACCAACTGCCTGCCGGGATACCATTGTTGATAGTGCCGACAGGCTGAACCGATCCGGCCGAAGCGACCGACCCTGGCGAGGATGCCACGACCGGCGCTGGTCCGGGGTGAGCGGAGTCGGTTGCCTGGATGAGGATTTCATGATCCGAAAGGATCCTGAAATCGGGTCCCGACGTTTGCTGAGCGCAGATCGCAATGGGCGTCATGGAAAGAGGTAAGATGCAAATTGCGCGAATGACTTCTGCGCGGTTCCACTGAATCTTCATCGCCGTTAACTGGACCTTTCGTGTTTGTACCTGCAATCGCCGGGGAACGAGCGTGCCACGAACCCTGTGCTCTCCGGCTCAAAGCTCAGCGAGAGCCCCACCCAGGGTATTCCATCTGAGCACGTCTGCTCTTTTCACGCGTGGGTAACCGTTGCTGTGCAGCACATCAACAAGGTGCGCGATTCCTAGCGGGTCGTATGGGGGAAAGATGTTCCCCAAACTTGTCTTGTGATATTGATCCCACAGATGCTGAAGAAGGACGGTCGAATCGTCCAACGGGTCATTTGCATTCAGCCACTCATTGATCAGGTGGAGCGGATTGGACCGCCCAGCTTGCGAAGCAGCGGTTGGATTCGTAGCCATAGGAAACCTCCTGAGCTCTCGAGGCGCGCTCACATATTAGCCATTGGCGCCAAGCCCTCGCCTATCGAGAGCCTTCAGAATTGCAAGATGATTGGTAACGGAACCCACTAGGAGTATCGGGATGACAGGAGTATAACCCGGAATAAAACGGCGAGTAAAGGAAAAGCGGGGAGTGTATATAGTTGTTTACGTGTTTGCAGGAGTTGATAGCTGAATTGAGGAAACTTTGAAACATCCGGGGCCAGTCCGCCGGTAAGATTGTTTGGGTTTTCCGACCCCGTCCATCACCGCCGAAGCAGGGATGGACGGGACTCGGAGTTTGAGGTCGCTACAGGAACAGTGGCGCCATGACGAACTACTAGACAAGAATCAGTTGCTTTCCTTGGTCTCAATCCTCATGCCATAGAAGGATCTGTGCACGAAGAAGACCGAGATCAGGAAGAATACGACGGCCAAAGACTCAGCGAGCACCGGGTTCTTGGCGCTGAGCGTCACGGCCAGCTCGACAGCCAGCAAACCGAACAAGGTGGTGAACTTGATCACCGGGTTCAATGCCACCGACGAGGTGTCCTTGAAGGGATCGCCGACGGTGTCCCCGATTACGGTTGCGTCGTGCAGAGGCGTTCCCTTCTGTTTCAGGTCAACCTCAACGACCTTCTTGGCATTGTCCCATGCGCCGCCGGCATTGGCCATGAAGATCGCCTGGTAGAGGCCGAAGATGGCAATGGAGATCAGATAGCCGATAAAGAAGAAGGGCTCAGTGAAGGCGAAGGCCAGGGTAGCGAAGAAGACGGCGAGGAAGATGTTGAACATTCCCTTCTGCGCGTACTTGGTGCAGATTTCCACCACCTTCTTGCTGTCGCCGACCGATGCCTTCTCCGCGCCTTCCAGGTGGATGTTCCGCTTGATGAACTCGACCGCGCGGTAAGCGCCGGTGGTGACCGCCTGCGTGGAAGCGCCCGTGAACCAGTAGATCATTGCTCCACCGCAGATCAAGCCGAGCATGAAGGGCGCGTGCAGCAGGGAGAGGTTCTCGACGTTAATGGTCAGTCCGTGGGTCAGGGCCATGATGATCGAGAAAGTCATCGTGGTTGCGCCCACGACGGCGGTGCCGATCAGCACCGGCTTTGCCGTAGCCTTGAATGTATTGCCGGCTCCATCATTGGCTTCCAGCAGGTCTTTTGCACGCTCGAACTTCACGTCGATGTTGTAGTCCTTCTTCAACTCAGCTTCGATGCCGGGAACATTTTCGATCAGCGACAACTCGTAGACGGATTGAGCATTGTCGGTAACCGGCCCGTAGGAATCCACGGCAATGGTGACCGGCCCCATGCCCAGGAAGCCGAAGGCGACCAGGCCAAAAGCGAAGACCGCCGGAGCGAGCATCAGGGCATCCATGGACGGACCGGTGCTGAAGTAATAGCCCATTGCCATGAGCGCAACCATGCACAATCCCAGCCAATAGGCCGACATATTCCCGGCCACGAACCCCGACAAGATGCCCAGGGAAGCTCCGCCTTCCTGCGCCGATTTAACGACTTCTTTCACGTGGCCCGAGTTGGTAGAAGTGAAGACCTTGACCAATTCGGGGATGAGCGCGCCGGCCAGGGTTCCGCAGGAGATGATGGAAGCCAGCTTCCACCAGAGCGTTCCGTCACCGAGAGTGGGGATCATCGCGTAGGTGACGATGAAGGTCAGGACGATGGAAACGATGGACGTGATCCATACCAACGAGGTCAATGGCGCCTCAAAGTCCATTTCGTCGGCGTTGGCGTATTTCATGCGGGCGATTGCGCCATTGAGGAAGTACGCACCCGAGCTGGAGAGCAGCATGGCGACGCGCATGACGAAGATCCACACCAGCAGTTGCGCTTGCGTGGTGGGACTCTTGACCGCCAGCAAAATGAAAGTGATCAAGGCCACGCCGGTGACGCCGTAGGTTTCAAAGCCGTCGGCGCTGGGGCCGACCGAGTCGCCCGCGTTGTCACCCGTGCAATCCGCGATGACACCCGGGTTGCGCGCGTCGTCTTCCTTGATCTTGAAGACGATCTTCATCAGGTCGGAGCCGATGTCGGCGATCTTGGTGAAGATGCCGCCGGCAATACGCAGGGCCGCGGCGCCGAGCGACTCGCCAATGGCGAAGCCGATGAAGCATGGGCCCGCATAATCGCGCGGGACGAACAAAAGAATGAAGAGCATGATGAGCAGCTCAACGGAGATCAGCAACATACCGATGCTCATGCCGGCCTTCAGAGGAATCGCAAAGCAGGGATAAGGTTTTCCCTTCAATCCCGCGAATGCCGTCCGTGAGTTGGCAAAGGTGTTGACGCGAATTCCGAACCACGCCACCCCGTAGCTGCCCCCGATGCCGACGAGCGAAAACAACAAAATGACCGGCAAGGTAACCCAGATCGGTTTATTCGGCACCGGCGCCAGGTAGCCGAAGTAGAGCGAGATGATCACCGCGATGAAAGCCCAGAGCAGAAGAATGAACTTGCCCTGCGTCACCAGATAGGTTTTGCATGTCTCATAGATCAGTTCGGAGATCTCGCGCATGGAGCGATGAACCGGCAGGTTCTTCAACTGCACATAAATCGCCAGGCCGAACAACAGGCCGCCGACGCAGAAGAGCAATCCGATCATCAGAAGGGCATGTCCGTTCATGCCGAAAAAACTCACGGTCGACAAATCCGGCAGCACCAGGTTGGCTTCGCCTCCGCCGCCTGCGTGTTCGGTCTGCCCGTATGCGAACGTGGGAAGCAGCAGGCCGAGGATGGCCGCCACGGTTTTGTACTGACGCTTGAGAAAAGCCTCGGCGCCTTCCTTGATGGCAGCGGAGATCTTCCGCCGATCCGCAGTTCCCGTGTCCGAGCCGATGACCTGGCGAGTGAAGAAGAAGGCCACTAGGAGCGAAAGCACGCTCACGCCCAGAAAAAAGTACACCCAATACAGTACAGTCACATATCCTCCCAGACTAAGGTTTGAAGCGGTATCGCGAACGGTCGCAGAAAACTCGGACCTCGCGGAACGGCGCAGAATAGTCAATCGCAGGCTATCATCCGGCGGGAACGCTGTCGAGTGATTGCAGTCACAGGGTTCCTGAACCGGCTTCCAGAACCGGAAAGGACCGTTTTGGGCGGGGCCGCGCAGCGGGCTTGCGAGGCAGTTTGGCGCGCTTCGGCTGCACGGCCAGAGTCACATGGCCCACTGTCGCTTCGCCTTTTTCAAGAGAGTGTGGCCAGACCCTTGGCCGCCTTACTCCACCGGAATGTCGATCTTGTCGCCGGGGAGCGGGAGCTTCAGGTTCTGCTCGGCGGGATAGCGAACCTGGCCGCCGGGTAGCGGGTGCAGCTTGAAAAGCACCAGCAAGTTGCGATCCGGATCGTCGAAGGCGCGGAAGCTGGCAACCTGTTCCACCGCGAAGTGGTTATGCAGGTCCTCGAGGGTGCCGGGATCCATGTCGTTCCAGGCGGCGTACCAGCCGGGCTGGTAGGCGGCAAGTTTGGGGGCCAGGTCCTGTGTGCCGAAGTCGTCGCACAGCGTGGGCAGATGGGTAACCAGGGTGATCTGGTCGCCGCTGATGGAGACCAGCAGCCGCTTGCCGTTGGGGTGGGTATCGATATAGCGGGTGAGCTGCTCGACCGCGTTCACAAACGTGTACTCCGGATGAGCCGCGTAGTTCAGGGTTCTGGCGCCATTGATGCCCGCCGCCACCACGACCAGCGCGACCACCACCCAACCGAGAATCTTTCCCAGGGGCGGGCGCGTCCAGGGCACGCGCGCCGGGGCCGTTTGGCCCGGCAACGCCGCCTCACCCAAAAGCGCCTCCGCCCCCTGCGCCACCACAAAGAAGCAGAAAAAGGCCACCACGGTAAAGTAGCGCGGCTGGGGATGGTTCTGGTAGGTCATGAAGAGGATGTAGCCGGCGACTTCCCACACGGAGGCGCCAAAGACCGGGTCCAGCAACAGCTTGCGGCCACAGGCGTTCCGCCAGGCTAGCGCCGCGCCCACCACCACCAGGCCGGCCAATGGAATAAGGATTTGGTCCACCCACAGTCCGCCGTGGAAGGACCACCATGAGCTGACCAGAGGCCAGTAGAACTCCGGCGGCTTGATGTACTTGTTCACAAAGAAGAGGTACTTGTAGTCGGGAAGCAGGCCAAAGCGGACGACCAGCGCTATCCACAGGCCGAAGGAAACGGCAAAGGCGCCTGCCGCGGCCAGGGCGCAGCGGAGTAGCAACCTCCGGTTCTGCCGAAGCGGCAGCAGCATAGCCCACCCCAGCGCCGGCAGGAGAAAAACGGCGGTGGTCTTGGTGAGCATCATCAGGGTAAAGAGCAGGCCGATGCAGACCGAGGCCCACGCCGGGCGGCGCAACCGGGGCAGGCGGACAGCCAGGTTCAAGGCTCCCAGCGTGAATGCGATCAGCATGGGCTCCAGAATCGCCAACCGGCTGAAGCAATAAAGGAAGGGACTGGTGACCAGCAGCGTGACGGCCAGCAGCGCCATCCAGCGCGGCCCCCTGGCCCTGAGCAGCAGGTAGCTCAACAGCAGATTAGCAAAGAAGAACGCGATGGCCAGCCCGCGCGCGGCCTCGACCGTGACCCCGGTAAAGAAGAACAACACCCACTCCAGAAACGGCCAGACCGGCTCCGCCGGCGCGGGATTGAAGTCCCCCGGCAGATACCAGTGGCCGAACAGGTGGGCGCGAATGGCCGCGTTCCCCCACCAGCCCTCATCGGTGTACTTGGCCCAGTCGCAGAACCACGGAGTGTTGTTGGGAAAGTCGGCGCTCAGGCGCAGCCCGTGCAGAAGCGCGAAGCTGCCGATAAGGAGCAGCCAAGTCGCGTAAAACCAGCGTTTGGACGAATTCGTCAATGGCCGCTTACCCGCATAGATTGACCTCCAGGAGGGGGCCGTTGCAGGCAAATCTCCCCCAAACAACGGGTGAATCTGCAGGACTGCAAAACGCCCATCGGGGGAGATGAACCGAGTATACCGCGCTGGCGGCGTTCTTCCTGAGGGGCGTGAATTCAATAAGCTATCTCGCTATTCGTAGGCCAGAGCGTCGATAGGGTCCTTCCGCGCCGCCATCCAGGCCGGGTAGACCGCGCCGCACAACGATCCCAGAAAAGCGATCGCCGCTCCTCTGGCCATCCACGCCGCGGTCAGCTCGAAGCTGAAGCCGGGAAACTTCACGTTGAGCAGTTCCCGCACAGCGAAAGTGGCCGCGATGCCCACCAGCACGCCGGCCACGGCCAGCACCGCGCACTCGCGCAGCACCACGCCGACGATGGTTGGCTTGGAGGCGCCCATCGACTTGAGAATGCCGATCTCCCGCGTCCGCTCCAGCACGGCCGTGTACATGGTCTGAAAGATCACCAAAAAGCCCACGATGACGGCAATCGTGATGACCACGTCCAGGGCCAGATCGAAGCCCGGGAACTTTGAGGGCGTATAGAGGGAGATCAGGTCGTCCATGGTCTGGACGTTGTAGTTCTCAAGCCCGCGGGTGGCGGCAATCTCCTGCCGGATGGCATCCTCATTGGCCGGATTGTCGCTCTTCAGATAAATGACGGAAGCCTTGCCGTCGGAGCCGGTCAGCTCGCCCAGCGTCTCGATGGGCACCAGCCTGCGCCCGCCCTTGCCGCTCTCGACGATGCCGCAGATGCGGAAGGGATGGTTGAGGATGGCGATCGTGTCTCCCAGGCGGCGGCCCTGGCCGGCGCGCGCATAGACGTCGTCCACAATCACGTCGTAAGGTCCCTGGAACGGCCCGCCGGCGACCCAGGTGAAGGGCTTCAGCGCGTTGTAGCTTTCATAATCGATGCCGTAGAGAATCTCGACCGCGTTGGACATGTTGAAGTTGGTAATGACCGGGGCGGCTACGGCCACGTGAGGCATGCGGCGGAAGACCTGGGCCATTCTGGAGGGCATGGGAGCGCCGCTCACACCGTTCATGAAGCTGGTGTTGGAAGGACGCACGACCAGATCCGCGCCGATGCCATTGGTGCGCTGCTTCTGGTCGTTGAGCATGCCCATGAAGATGGCGACGATGGACAGGATCATGACCACTTCAATGGCCACCGCCAGCACGCTGATGATCGAGCGCACTGGGCGATGCAGCAGATTGGCAAAGATGAGCTTATTCATACCTGAGCGTGGCTCCGAGGGCCAAAATACGAGACGACAGCTTCGTCTTCAGGGTATCAGCCTGGGCCGGTAAAGCCTGTCGCCCGGAAGCGGCTGCGGACCGGCTCATCCGCGATAGGAATGGTTGCGCCGCCGCCGGATGCACCCTGTCGGGGGTTAATACTTACTAAATAGTTCCCAATCTGCCCCGACAGCCTCAGATTAATGAAAATAAAAGGAAAAAACGCTTTGACGGGAACTGAAACCAGGTTTATTGTGAATGTGGAAAACTTTTGGGTACGTTACCCGTGTTCAGGGTAGGTTACCGTTTTCCCGTCGCCGATGAGCAGCTTTGGAGAAGACCTGCGCATGGAGCGGTTATCCCGCGGCATTGCGCTGGAAGAGATCACCGCGGTCACAAAAATCAGTCAGCGCCATCTGCTTGCGCTGGAGCAGGATCATTATCGCCTGCTTCCCGGCGGCATTCTGAACAAAGGAATCGTGCGCGGTTACGCGGGCGCCGTAGGCCTGGACCAGCATGACTGGACGGAGCGCTATCTCAAGGCCTATATCGCCTCCGGCCAGATGATCGACGACGACCGCAGCTGGATGGCCTTCGCGTCCAACGTAGGCAAATCGCGCATCCTCCGCCACGACGCTGCCGAGGCCCGTCTGCGCTGGGTGGGCGGCATCCTGCTGCTGCTGGTCGCAGCCGCGGCAGCTTTCTTCACGGCCCGCTACTACGGCCTCCATGCCGGCTGGTGGCCCACGCTGCTGCCGGCGATGAGAATCTACACCGTGGCGCAGGCTGCGTTTCTATCCTCCCAGAGCGCGATTGCCCAGGCCCTCAGCCTGCTGGGCCGCTGATTCCCGTGCTGCAGAACAACAGTTCAACCGGTTCATCGCGCCCTTGAGCGCCCGGTACACGCCATTCGCTCCAGGAGCCTTTGCCCTGGGCCAGTCGCAACGAATACCATGGAACAATGCATCCCAAGGCGCAAGCCCGACGGTGCTGGCGTGTCTCCTAGCGAGAGTGGGTCCGATGCGGTGAGAATATTACCCCGCGCCGGTGATCCAGCATGAACCGGTCCTCGCTCCAAGCCGCCCAAATTGAATTCCCTGCAATGGGAGGAGAGTTAAGTTGAGCGACCGTTTCCTGTTTACCTCTGAATCAGTGACCGAAGGCCATCCGGACAAGATAGCCGACCAGGTCTCCGACGCCATTCTGGACGCCTGCCTGGAGCAGGACCCCTACAGCCGCGTCGCCGCCGAGACGCTGACAGCCACCGGCCTGGTGGTCATCGCCGGGGAAATCACCACCGAGGCGTATGTGGATTTCCAGAGCCTGGTGCGCGGCGTGGTGGCCTCCATCGGCTACGACAACGCGCTGTATGGCTTCGACTCCAACACCTGCGCCGTGATCTCCAGCATCAACAAGCAGTCCGGCGACATCGCCCAGGGCGTTGACACCGGCGGCGCCGGCGATCAGGGCATGATGTTCGGCTACGCCTCCAACGAGACTCCCGAGCTGATGCCGGCCCCCATCTCGCTGGCCCATAAGCTCTGCCGCCAGTTGACCGCGGTACGCAAAAGCGGCAAGCTGCCCTATCTGCGCCCCGACGGCAAGAGCCAGGTGACCGTCGAGTACGACGAGAACGGCAAGCCCGCGCGCATCGACGCCGTGGTCATCTCTACCCAGCACGCCGAGAGCATCGGCAACGAAGAGCTGCACGCCGACATTCTCAAGTACGTGATCCAGGCCGTCTTGCCTGCCGCGTGGCTCGACGAGCACACCAAGTACCACATCAATCCCACTGGCCGCTTCGTCATCGGAGGCCCCATGGGCGATTCCGGACTCACCGGCCGCAAGATCATCGTCGATACCTACGGCGGCATGGGCCGTCACGGTGGCGGCGCAT
>JBKQRH010000212.1:0-3468 GCA_052326045.1 Occallatibacter sp.
GTGTTCTTCCGCGCCGCAGCTCTTGTTTGCCGGCACATGGAATTCCCATCGTCCTCCGTGGAGCACGTACGCTTCGCTCGATGGACCCGGGGGCGGCCTTTACCGTTCTCAAGATGCGGGCAAGACCTGGTCGCGGCTTGAGGGACACGGGCTTCCCGAGGGCGATTGGGGACGGGTTGGCGTCGAGGTTGCGCCGGACGGCAAGCGTGTGTACGCGCTGATCGAAGCGAAACCCTCCGAGGCGAAGAAATCCGGCCTCTATCGCTCAGACGATGGAGGCAACACCTGGGTGCTCGCCAACGCCGATCCCCGACTGACCAGCCGGGCGTGGTACTTCAACCGGGTCACCGTCGATCCGCAGAATCCCGATGTGCTCTATGTTCCGAATATTGCTCTCTATCGATCCGAAGATGGGGGCAAGACGATTTCGGTCTTGCGAGGGGCGCCGGGCGGAGATGACTACCACCAACTGTGGATCGATCCCAGGAATTCCGCCAGCATGGTCCTGGGAACGGACCAGGGAACCACGATCAGCTTGAACCGTGGCCAGACCTGGAGCAGTTGGTACAACCAGCCCACGGCGCAGTTCTATCATGTGACCACCGACAACCAGTTTCCCTACGTGGTGTATGGCGCACAGCAGGATACCGGCGCTGCCGCGGTGGTAAGCCGTACCGACCACGGTCAGATCACGCCGCGAGATTGGTTTCCCGCCGGCCCCAGTGAGAGCGGATACTTGGTGGTCGATCCCAAGAACCCGGACATCATTTATCTGAGTGGAACTTTCGGTACCGTGGCCCGCTTCAACAAACGAACTGGCCTCAGCCAGGACATTACTCCGTGGCCCGCAATGGCGTGGGACGCGGAGATCCATGAGCGCAAATATCGCGCGCCCTGGACTCCGCCGCTGGTTCTTTCTCCGGCCGACGCGACAACGCTTTATCTGGGAACGCAGTATGTGATGAAGACGGTCGATGGCGGTTTGCACTGGGAGACGATCAGTCCCGATCTCACCGGAGCGACCGGTGATGGGCATGAAGGAAAAGACAAGAAGGCGCCGAGTCTGCCAACGGCAGGTCCGCCAACCATCGAAGAAGCCAAACGCGCCGGTTATGGAGTTGTGTTCACGATCGCGCCCTCGCTGCTCAACCGCGATTTGATCTGGGCGGGAAGCGACACAGGATTGATTCACATCACCCGCGATGGCGGAAAAAGCTGGAAAGATGTCACCCCGCCAGGACTCAGCGACTGGAGCAAGATCTCGCTGATCGAAGCGTCGCATTTTGATCCTGCCGTTGCCTATGCCGCCGTCGATCGCGGGCGCCTCGATGATCAGGCGCCCTACATCTATCGCACTCGTGACTACGGAGCTAGCTGGCAACTGGTCACGAACGGCCTTGCGGCTCCGGCATTTTTGCGCGCGGTTCGCGAAGACCCTGAGAGCAGAGGTCTGCTCTTTGCCGGAACCGAATTCGGAGTTTACGTATCGTTCGACGACGGCGACCACTGGCAATCCTTGCAATTGAACCTGCCCGTCAGTTCGATTCGCGATCTAGCCATCAACGGGGACGACCTGGTGGTTGCCACCCACGGGCGCGCCTTCTGGATTCTCGATAACATCACGCCGCTTCGCCAGGCACTGCAGGCGAGAAAAGCCCGTGGCCCGTGGCTTTACCGCCCGGCAACGGCAGTTCGCGTGGATAACGATTTCTTTACCGGGACGCCGCTTCCTCCCGAAGAGCCAACGGCAGAGAATCCTCCCAATGGCGCGGTGATTGATTATTTTCTGCCATCCACGGTGGGCAGCGTTCGACTGGAAATTTTCGATGCGCAACAGAATCTGGTGCGACGATTTTCTTCCGAAGATGCTTCAGGAGGTCAGCGCACGCCGAAGCACCGGCCCCTTCCTATCGCCGAGCGCTGGTTCCCCAAACCTGAAGTCATTGAGAAAACAGCCGGAATGCACCGCTTCGTCTGGAATCTTGCCTGGGGAAGTTCTGGCGGCCCGGATGTGGACGAAGACTCGGAGTACCGCAATCCCAGCGGGCCGAAGGTGGTGCCGGGAATCTATCAGGTCCGCTTGACGGTGGATGGAAGAACGCAGGAGCAATCGCTGAAAGTCATCATGGATCCACGCTCGGCCGCAACAGCTGAGGTGCTCGCTCAGCAGTTGCAGTTGGGTCAACAGATCTTTGGAGAGACCATCGAAGCACGCCGCGCCCTGGCCGAGATCGGTTCGGTGCAGAAACAACTGGCTGACATTCAACAGAAGCTGGGACAACAGAAGCAGGGAGCGCAAAGCGCGCAGCTCAAGTCAGCGCTGACGGAAGTTCAATCCGAAATCGGCAAGATTCTCACAAACAAAGAACACGCCGCCGCGAAGGGTCCCGGGCTGCAGGATGCCTACACGGGCCTCGCATCCGCGCTGCGAGTAGTGGAATACGGAGAACGCGCCGTGCCCTCGCAGGCCATCGCGGTTTACCGGGAGTCAAGCCAACAGGTAAAGGCACGCATCGCGGAGTGGGCCGGATTCAAGCAAACGAAATTGGCTCAGCTCAACCAGCAACTGCGTGAGGCTAACTTTGCTCCCATCGCGATCTCCGCAATTGAGGAGGAAGTCGAATTTATGGTGTCAGGATAGTTACCATCGACAGGAGTCGATCAATTTCGCGCCAGCTCCGCCCGGTGCTGAGGAAGTCGAAATAGATGGAAACCTGTTGATCGGCAGACCCGATGGGCAGCAGATTCCACTAAGTCAGCTCGCCAAGACTACCAAGGGGAACCGCCGAAGCTGCTTGCCTGAAATTCCTCGCGCTGGCGTAATCCCGACCCCTGAGCGTTAGAGGAAGTACACGGTTTGACGAATGTCTGATGCTTTGATGGTTTGTGAGAAGGCCGGGTAAATAGAACCTCAACGAACAGCGTTACCACTGCCGTCGAAACCAGCGGCGGTGATCTCTATCCGCGTAGCAGAGAGTGACTTCGCGCTGCTTTCATTCAGCGGTGCCATGGCTCCGCCGCTAGTGCCGGGAAGCGCGTTCGCTATTGGGCTTGGAGCCGGCCAGCGCGTAATAAACGATGTAGAGATAGCAGATCACGGGCAGGAAAAACGCGTGGTGAATGCCGATGCGATCGGCGATCAGCCCTTGCAGGACAGGAACAACCGCTCCGCCGACAATGGCCATGTTCAGAAGCCCGGAGCCATCGCCGGTCAAAGGGCCCAGTTCCGCCACGCCCAGCGTGAAAATGCAGGGGAACATGATGGAGTTGAAGAACCCGACCGCGATCATGCTCCACATGGCGACGTGGCCGCCGGTGAGCATGGAGATTGTAACCAGACTGGCGGTGCCGAGCGCGCAGATGCCAAGCAGATGGCCGGTGCGGACCCTCTGCAACAGCGCTGATCCGATGAAGCGGCCCACCATCGCGCCGCCCCAGTAGAAGGAGACGTATCCGGCGGCGACCTTC
>JBKQRH010000213.1:0-4607 GCA_052326045.1 Occallatibacter sp.
TTCTGCCTGAGGGCCATGCAATCCGACGAAGTGTGGAAGGAAACGGAGAAATTCGTCCGGTTTGGTTTCTGGGGTGTGAATGTGGGCCTTGCGCTCATGATCGTCCTGGATCTGTTCCCCGGAGGAGTTCTTCAACTCTGGGACTCCGTTGCCAACGGGTATTGGCACGCGCGCCGGCTGACATTTTTGATGGGCGGCGCCTACCACAAGCTGGAATGGCTGCGCATGTTGGGGGATATGGTCTTCCTCTTCGCCGGCGCCCTGCCTATCACGCTCGGCGCGTTGCGCAGTATATGGAAGAGGGATCTCGCTCCCACGCCATGAGAGTTCCGGACGGGTAGCCGCCAAACCGGAAACTGCGCCGCTAAAACCTCTATTGAGCCTTCTCCACCACGGCCTTTGCGTCCTTTAGCTGCTGCGCCTCCACGTGGAATTGCTTGAAGTCGTAGTCGCGCTCGGTGGCGTGTTGACGAACCCCCTTGACCAGCAGAACGCGGGCATGGATGCTCCCCTCGCCCCCCGTGGGGAGCCATATCTCGCCGTTCACGAGTTCCTGATCGAAGCTGGCTCTGGAGCCTTTTTCGATGCGCGCCAGCAGGCCGCCGTCGACATTGAAGTTGTCGATGAAGCTGACCTCAAGGTGCGCAACCTCGCGATCGGCCTCATCCACCCACATCGTGCCTTGCAGCTTCTTTGAGGCGTCCTCGGCCAGGCCGTGGGTTTTGGCGTCCTTGCGCCCGATGAAGTCGAAGACGATGGAGGGTCGGCCGCGATAGTTCTCCCGCCGGGGGTTGCGCACGTCCATGAGGTCCAGCAGGCGGCTCACGCTGATGGCCTGCCCCTGCAGCGGCTGACCGGACGGGATTGTCTCCGCCTTCTCCACCAGCTTGGTCACGCGCTCGCTCTCTTTCTGCTGCTCATCGCCGCTTAGCGGCTGGCCGTCCTTCTTCACCATGCGTGCGATCATGTGGCTGTTGACGTAGAACACCTCAAACTCCTTGGTCTCCGTCTTTTTTACCTGGCCGTTGGCGTCCATGTCCTGGACCGTCTGCAAGGAGGTGTAGGTGTAGTTCTCGCGCACCTTGTCAAGCTGCTTCTGGTGTTCCTGAACCTCGCGCATGAGTTGGTGAATCTCGGGCAGCGGCGGATTGGCCGCTTGCTGGGCTTGTGCCGGCGGCCCCGTCAGCAGAGACGGCAGAAAACCGGCGAGACAGAAAATGCGTAGAGCGTGCATGAAGCCATTTCCTCTGCAATGAATCTGTACCTGATCGTGGGCCAGGGCGCTACATATTGGACCGGGAGGGCCGGAAAAAGTTACGCTGGAACCGGCGGGCGCCCTCCACGGCGATTCCCAACCTTGCCTGATCATGTTATACCGGAGGCCAGACGACCGGTGTCAGACCGGGCGCATCTAACCGGAAAAGGCTGCCCCCACGGCCGGGTCAAGGAGAACTATGATCGGACTGCTGCTTCAATGGCTGTTGTATGCGATTGCCCTGCTGGTGGTTTCCAGAATCGTGCCCGGCTTCGTCGTGCAAGGGCTGTGGCCCGCGCTGATCGCTGCGCTGGTCATCGGCCTGCTGAACGCCACGCTTGGCTTTTTCCTCAAGGTCATCACGTTTCCCCTCAGCATCCTGACATTGGGAATCTTCCTGCTGGTCATTAACGGGCTGATGATCCTGCTGGCGTCCAGCATCGTGCGCGGCTTCCATGTGCGCGGCTTCGGAGCGGCGTTCTGGGGCGCTGTGGTCCTGGCCCTGCTGGGCATGCTGATCCGCGCGGTCACCAAGCACGCGTAAACGGCCGTTTCGGCTTGGGGAACAAATCCGCGTCTGGCGGTGTCCAATTCGGTATGGACCTCAACCGTCTCAGAGCGTTCTTGCCCGCGCCTCTCGCCAGCCTGTTCCTGGTGCTGAGTCTTTGTGCGTTTGTGGTGCAAAGACCGGCTTCGGCAGGGATGCATTTCCCCATAACACGGGTTCGAGTAGTTTCCTTCCATGATTCCTTCCACGAAGGCTACTGCTACGACGACCGGGACATCTTCGTCCGCATAAAAAAGGATGGGAGCACATGGATCAACGAGACGCAGGAGCAGCCCAGTGAAGTGGCCCCGCTCATTGCACAAATCATGGAGCCTCGCGCTTATAAGCCGCCTGTTTACGTGCTTACCGATCCCGAAGTGTCTTATGGGCGTTTTGCCAGTTTGTTCAAACAGATCTCCGCGTCCTCGAGCGACCTGCACGTTGGAGTGATCACACCCCAGCTAGATAGAGAACTGCGACAATGCCCGCTGGGAAGTATTTGCGGGCTCGACTGGCTTGACCATCGGCCCTCCTACTCCTGTATAGAATTCAACGTACCGCCCGTCCGCATCCTGCGCAGTCCCGTACACTGATCCAGCGTATGCCTGGGATTCTAAGCCGACTTCAGCTCGCCACCCGCATCTCTTCCCGCAAAATGCGCCGCAGCGTCTCTTCCAGCTTGGGCGCTTTGCCTTCCACATGCTGCCGCAAGGCCTCGTTGATCAACGTCTGATAGCCCGTCGCCCCGCCCGACACCTCGGCCTCTTTCAGGAAGTGATCCACCAGGTCTTCATCCAGGCGAATCGTGATGCGCGTCTTTCCGCGCGGCTCCGGCTCAGCGGCGGCAATCCGTCCCCTCTTTCCTCGGCTGAAATCGTATCTCTGCTTCATCTGGATTCCTCGTATTGGCTGCGCTCATGCGCTTCCGCCGGCCGCGCGGAGAGTATGCGGACCTTCTCGCCGCGATAGCTATAGACCACGACCAGAACCCGACCCTTCACGCCCATTCCCATCGACACGAACCGCTGCTCGTCCGGGTCCGACTCGTCGTCCGTGATCGTAATCGCATAATCGTCCTCAAACACGGCGAGCGACTCTGAAAAGCGGACCCCATGTTTCCTGAAATTGGCCTCCGCCTTCCGGACATCCCAGTCGAAGTCCATGCTGTCCTCATTATATGCACAAATTGTACATACTGCAAAGCGCCGCTTGTCGCTTGTCTTCGGCGCCTGAACGCTTATGGCAGGGTCGTCTCAGGTCAATTTTGGGGTGATGCCGCCGCGGGCGCGGTTGGCTGGGCCGGGGCCTGAACGGCGGCCTTGCCCGCTGCGCTGGTGTGCGCGCGGCGCTTCGGCTTCTCCGCGGTCCCTGCGGGCGTCTTGGCCTGAGCCGGTTTTGCCGTCGCCGGATTCGCCACCACCGGTCCATTGAGGGTATTTGGCGTGCGCATGGCCCCGGCGCCCGAAAAGCCGCCGGGAGCGGCCACGCGCGGCGGCATGGCGATCACCTTGGCCGGATGCGACTGCTGGACGCGCGAATAAACGCCCCATCCGCCGCCAACCACGGCCAACACGATGGCTGCCGCGGCGGCGCTGCGCATCCACTCGCTTCCCGGACGCAACACGGTCGGCCAAGCCAAAATCCGGGCGCTTCGCGGAGCGGAGAGCCGGCTCAAGCGCAGACCCGCGTGCACGCGATCCTCCAGCCCTTCGGGCGCGGGAAGATGCGCTATCAGCCGCAAAGTCTCCTCCGCAGAGCTAATCCCGGAATTGGAACCGTTCGAAAAACCGTCGTGATCTGGGTCTTTCATCGCAAACTCCTTGCGTAATTCAGCAACTGTTCACTGTCCACTGTTCACTGACCACTGTCCACTGTTCACTGTCTTGCGTGATTCAGCAGCCCGGCCATCAGGTTCCGCGCCCGAAAAAGCCGCGACCGCACGCTGGACTCGGTAATGCCCAGCACCGCCGCGATCTCCACGCTGCTGAGCTCCTCGAAGGCCGAAAGCATCAGTACCTGGCGCTCCTTGGCGGGCAGTTGCTCCACGCAGGCCAGCACATGGGCGTGGTGCTGGGCGGCGGAGGCGATCTGCTCGGCGGTCAATCCGTCCGACGGCAGCACGCGCGCCAGCTCGGCCACGTCGTCGGTCTCCGGCCTCGTCTTGGCCCTGCGTTTGCGGTCCAGCACGATGTTCCACACGATGCGGATCAGCCACACCCGCTGGTCGCGCACCTCGCCCAGCGTCTCACGATGGCGCAGCACGCGCACAAACGCCTCCTGCACCGCGTCTTCGGCATCGGCGGGATTGCGCAGCACCGAGAAGGCCACGCGGTAGAGCGTGCCGGCGTACTGGCTCACCAGGGCCGCAAGCGTCGCTTCTTCCGCCCCGGCGCATTCGGTCCGGTCGCGGGCTTTATCGTCCACAGCGCTGTTTGGAATCTCCATCCAACCTGCGAATACTGCCTGGCTGGTGCTCATATCTCACCAGACGCAGGCGCAGAGGAAAATGCTCAGGCGCCGCAGGCCCCACAATCGCTCCCGTGCCCCTGTCATCCTGAGCGAAGGTCGCCGCGGCGACCGGAGTCGAAGGATCTGCGGAAGCCTGCATCGATTGCGGCCTGCACATGATCGTCACCGATCTGCCCGATGCGGGCCTGGAAGATATGGACGAGATCGTACACGAGGGCGTGGCCAGCTTCAGAGAATCGAAACTCCATCTCGGTCAGTTGGGGTGTCTGAACAATGTAGTCGCATGCTCTGCCGGTTCCGTAAAAGCAATCATCGCCGAGCAGATAGGCGGGACCG
>JBKQRH010000214.1:0-16326 GCA_052326045.1 Occallatibacter sp.
CGCCCTCCGAGGACGCCATTCAGAACGAAGAGGTCCGGCGCAAGTACCGCTACGTGGACCTGCGCCGCCCCGAGATGCAGCGCAACTTCCGGCTGCGCCACGAGATCACGCTGGCCATTCGCGACAACCTGAGCCAGCAGGGCTTTCTGGAGATCGAAACGCCCATCCTCACAAAGTCCACCCCCGAGGGCGCGCGCGATTTTCTCGTCCCCAGCCGCGTGCATCCAGGCGAGTTCTACGCGCTGCCGCAGTCGCCGCAGATCTTCAAGCAGATCCTGATGATCTCCGGCTTCGACCGCTACTTCCAGATCGCCCGCTGCTTCCGCGACGAGGACCTGCGGGCCGACCGCCAGCTCGAATTCACCCAGGTGGACCTGGAGCTGAGCTTTCCCCACCAGGAGACCGTCTTTGCCGTCGTCGAGCAGTTTATGACGGCGGCTTTTGCCGCGGCCGGCATCGCGCTGCCCACGCCCTTTCCGCGCATCACCTACGACGAGTCCATGCGCCGCTTCGGCTCGGACAAGCCTGACCTGCGCCTGCCCGGACTTACCGATGTGCGCCTGGCCTTCACAGATGCTGCCCTGGCCACGCTGCAAATCGATCCCGCGCTGCCCGTGGTGGCGCTGCGCATCCCCAACGTGGGCGAGCTGAGCCGCAAGGAGCGCGAGGACAACCACCCCCTCTTCGATCTGAAGAAGGGCGCCAAGTTCATTGACGATTTCAAGCGGCTGGCCAAGGGCTTCCCGGAAGCCGCAGTCAAGGTGCGCGAGCTGGCCGGCGCGGACGAGGCCGATTTCGTCATCATCGTGGCAGGCGACCCCGCTCACCCCGTCAAAGCCAGCGACACCAAGTTCGAAGGCCGCCTCTCCGAGCGCGAAATCAACGTCTACTCGGCCGCCGGCAACTTCCGCACGGAACTGGCGAAGAAGTACGCCGAGCGGCACGGAGCGTTTCGCATTACCGAGGAAACAGTCCAAAACGCGGAACCACACAGTGGCGGGAAAGCCGTGGACGGCGCTGCCGCTTTCCACCCCATCTGGATCGTCGACTTCCCCATGTTCGAGTACGACGTCGCGACCGCCAAGTGGATGCCCGCGCACCACCCGTTTACTTCGCCCCACGAAGCCGACATGGCCAACCTCGTCACCGATCCGGCCTCTGTGCGCGCCAACTGCTACGACCTGGCTCTGAACGGCATCGAACTCGGCTCCGGCTCCATCCGCATCCATCGCAAAGACGTGCAGCAGCAGATATTTCAGTCGCTCGGAATCAGCGACGAAGAGGCCCGCGCCCGCTTCGGTTTTTTCCTGGACGCGCTCGAATACGGCACTCCGCCGCATGGCGGCATCGCCCTCGGCCTGGACCGCATCGTCATGCTGCTCAGCGGCGCATCCAGCCTGCGCGAGGTCATCGCCTTCCCCAAGAGCGCCAAAGCCATCGACCTGATGGCCGACGCTCCCACCACCGTCACCGAGCAGCAGTTGAAGGAACTGCACATACGGGTGGCGCTGAAGAGCTGAAGTTTTTTTAGCTGCGATGCGAGGCAGCGCAAACGGGCCGGGCAGGCTACTCCGTGTCCGACTCCGCTGCATTTTCCGCTTCGCCCTCGACGGAGATGCGCAACGAGCGGAGAAAGTGGAGATCGTTCTGGGTAAAGGAAGCGGCCTCACTACCCGGCTCCGCGCCAGCCGCATCGTCCCCAGCCTCCTTGGCCTCCCTGGCGGGGACCTCGTTGAGGCCGATGGTGGCCTCCAGCATCAGCAGCACGTCGAAACCGTACTTGCGAATATCCTGCACCACCCCGGCGATCTGCTCGCTCTCGATGACCGACTCGTGGATGGCCTCGCCCAGTTGCTGAATCAGTTCGCGCAGACGGGATGTCATGGATACCTCCAGAGGCGGCGGCCAGCGCAGGAAATGGGCGCGGGTTGCGGCGCAGGATTCCTCTACCTTACTTCCATCGCCGTTCAGCGGCAACAGGGAAGCGTCCACAAACGGTGAAAAACGCCTCGGTGAGCGCCGCTGCTACCATCATAAACGGAATGAAGCCTCACTCCATCGGCCGCGCTTTGGGCATCGGCCTGCGGGTTGCCGCGCGCATCGCCGGCCAGTGCGCCGCTGCGGGTGTGTCCGCGGCCAGCATGCCCGCCCGCCCGGCTGCCGGCACTGCCGCCCAAAGCCGCGCCGCCGGTCAGGCAACCAGCCAGGCTGCTAGGGGCGTCGCACGCGGCATTGGCGGCTTTTTGCGTCCCTTTCGCCGCATTGGCGGCATCCTGTGGCTCGAAGTCACCGGCGTCTTCTTTTTACTGTTCGTGCTGATCTTTGCTCCGACCCTGTGGCGAACCAGAGCCAGCTACGCTCACGGCCCCGACCACAGGACGTTCCTGGTCACCGCCGCGGTCATGGCGGTCTTTCTCTACCTGAGCGTCAGCTCGTTCTGGCGGGCGCGGCGCAGGTGAGCCGCCCTCCGTCAACTTCTAGCTTTCGCCGATTAGGCGCGAGAGTCAATTGAGCCTTCCGCTCACACCCGCCGCCGGTCCGCCCGCCGCGTCAGGTGCCACCCCGCCAGCCCCAGCGCCACCACCCCCAACCCATACGCCATCCAGGCATACGGGCCGGCGTGAATCTTCCATCCCCGCCACAGCGCAATCCCCGCCGCCGCCATCATCACGATCCCTCGAAAATGATTCATGCTTCTTTCCTTACCCGCCCCGCCAGTCCTCATCATCCTAACCGCCATCCCCTTGGTTTGACCCCGCCGCCGCCCAATCCCTATCGTGAGTAGGGTAGAGCAAAAGTCGCTGAAAGGCATGCCCATGTCCACCCCCGCCGCGTCCATCGCCCCTGTGCTCAAGAAAACCGCTCTCAACGCCACCCATCGCGCCCTCAAGGCCAGGATGGTGGACTTTGGCGGCTGGGAGATGCCGGTCGAATACCCCGGCTTCACGCCCCAGCGATCCGCCGCGGCGCAACCCATCGCTGGGAGCCCCGGCGCCGGCGGCGGCGTCATCGCCGAGCATCTCGCCGTCCGCACTGGCGTGGGCCTGTTCGACGTAAGCCACATGGGCGAGATCCGGTTCCGCGGTTCCGGCGCCCTCGCCGCTATCCAGCACATCACCATGAACGACGCCTCGCGCCTCCAGGACGGCCAGGCCCACTACTCCGCGCTGCTCACCCCGGAAGGCACATTCGTAGACGACATTCTGGTCCACCGGCTCAGTGAGAACGACTACCTGCTGGTGGTCAACGCCGGCACCAAGGACAAGGACTACGCCTGGATTCGCCGGCAGGTAGGCACGTGGCCCGCGGTACACATCAGCGACGACTCCGGCGGCTACTCGCAACTGGCCGTGCAGGGGCCGCGGGCGCTGGAAACCCTGCAAAAACTGACGAAAGTCGATTTGGCCGCCATCAAGAACTACTGGTTCGCCTGGGGCGATGTGGCCGGCGTGCCCAATGTGCTCATCGCGCGCACAGGGTACACAGGCGAGGACGGGTTCGAGGTCTACATTCCCGGCGACGTGGCCACTTCGGAAAAGATGTGGCAAGCGCTGATGGATGCGGGCCAGGAGTTCGGCATACGCCCCTGCGGCCTGGGGGCGCGCAACACCCTGCGCCTGGAGGCCGGCATGAGCCTCTACGGGCACGAAATCTCAGAAGAGATCAATGTCTTCGAGGGCGGCCTGGAGCGCTGGCTCAAGCTCGACAAAGGCGAGTTCATCGGCCGCGAGGCGTTGCTGGCCGTGCAAGCCGCCGGAGGACCCACGCGCAGGATCGTGGGCCTGGAAATGGTGGAGCGCGGCATCGCCCGCGACGGGTACTCCGTGCTGGATCTGGACGGAAAACAGATCGGCGCGGTGACTTCCGGCTCGCCCGCGCCGTTCCTCAAAACCAATATTGCTTTTGCGCTGGTGCCGGCGAATGTGGCTGCCAGCGGCGCGGATGTGCTGGTGCAGGTCAGAGCCAATCAGGTGAGGGCAAAGCAGGTGCCGGTGCCGTTCTACAAGCGGGCGAAGAAGTAGCTAAGAAGTTCGCAGTTCAGTGATCATACCGCGACGATCCATTTGGCAGTTCCAAAGCGCGGCAGTTAAACAGCGGAATTCCTTCTCTCCGGCACATTGTCTTTACATTCTCCAAGACCGTCTTCTCTGCTTCTGAATATGCGTCCGGATGCGTCGTCACAATCCAAAGGCCATTCTCTTGGACCGCAGAATCCTGCTTGCGAATGAATGAAAGAAGATCTGCAACCGTCTGGATGACGGGCCTTTGAGATTCAGCGTTCAATCTTGGGGAATTGTCCACAGTAAAACCCCAAGCCATCCCTCCGATATCCGCCACCCGCTTGGGGAGCATGTGCACCGAAATCCCCTGGGACCGTTCTGCGCAGCGGCTACGGATGCAAATAGGGTGACGCTGACAACGAGGGTCATGAGAACGGAAGTAATACGAGTCATAACCTGCCTTTCACACCTGCATCACTTCGGCTTCCTTCTTGTGCGAAAGCTCTTCCATGCGGCGGATCTCCTCATCGGTCATCTTCTGGACCTCTTCGAGGGCGCGCTTCTCCTCGTCCTCGCTGATCTTTTTCTCCTTGGCCATCTTCTTGAGGGCCTCGTTGCCGTCGCGGCGGACGTTGCGGACAGCGGTGCGGTGCTCTTCGAGCACCTTGTTCAGGTGCTTGCAGACCTCGCGGCGGCGCTCCTCGGTCATAGGCGGAACGGGCACGCGCAGCAGCTTGCCGTCGGATATGGGATTGAAGCCCAGGTCGGCGGTGCGCAGGGCCTTCTCGATTTCCTTGATGATGCCGGGGTCCCAGGGCGCGATCACGATCAGTTGCGGCTCAGGCGCGGAGACCTGCGCCAGTTGGCTGATGGGCGTGTGCGTGCCGTAGTAGTCCACCTTCACCTGGTCGAGCATGTGCACGTTGGCGCGGCCCGTGCGCGTGGAGGCCAGGCTGGCCTGAAAAGTGGCGACTGCCTGGTCCATGCGCCGCTTCAGGTCGGCGGAGAGTTCTTTGAGCGCCGGAATTCCGGCCATAGTCGAGACTGTCATCTTTCTCCTCGTTCCATCCAAAACAATATACTAGCGAATCCCCGCCGCGGAAAGGCTCTTTGCAGCGGACAAAATGGTTTTGGCCGTCGCTGGCCTGAATTCCTACGCCACCGCCGTCAGCCCCGTCGATGCCGCCTGCTCGTGCGCGTGATAGCTGGAGCGCACCAGCGGCCCCGATTCGACATGGCGGAAGCCCATTTTGAGCGCCTCGGCCTTCAGTTCGGCAAACTCGCGCGGCGTGTAAAGCCGGGCCATGGGCAGGTGGTCGCGCGAGGGGCGCAGATACTGCCCGATGGTAAGAATGTCGCAGCGTACCGCCGCCAGGTCGCGGAAAACCTCCAGCAATTCGGCCGTCTCCTCGCCCAGGCCCACCATCACGCCAGATTTGGTGAGCCCCCCTCCGGGGTTCAGCTCTTTGGAGTAATGCAACAACTCAAGGGAACGCTCATAGCGCGCGCCGGAGCGCACGACCCGGTAGAGGCGCGGCACCGACTCAACGTTATGGTTGAGCACCTCGGGCCGGGCCTCAACCACCGTGCGGATGGCCTCCTGGTTGCCCTGAAAGTCGGGGATGAGCACTTCGACGCGGCAGCCGGGCGCCTGGCGGCGAATCTCCTGGATGACCAGCGCGAAGGCGCGCGCCCCGCCGAGCAGATCGTCGTCGCGGTTGACGCTGGTGACCACTGCGTGGAGCAGCCCTAATTTAGCCACTGCCTCCGCGACCCTCCGGGGCTCGTCAAAGTCGATGGGTTCGGGTCTGCCCTTGGGCACCGCGCAGAAGCCGCAGCGGCGCGTGCACAGGTTGCCCAGCATCATGAAGGTGGCGGTCTTGTGATGCCAGCACTCGCCGATGTTGGGGCAGTGTGCGCTCTCGCAGACCGTGTTCAGCCCCAGCGAGCGGGCCAGCCGCTTCAGGCCGTGGTAGTTCTCACCCACCGGGGCGCGCGCCTTGAGCCACTCGGGTTTGGGCGCCGGAGTTCGCTGCGGCGAACAAGCCGGCTCGATCTGCACCAGTTCCATCACGCATTCATTGTAGCGGAGGCTGAGTCCTGCGCTGGATTCAGCCGGTATGAACCAGGAAATGGAGTCGATTTCATCGATCGGCCCGACAGCCCTTTCCGGGCCCGCATTGGGAAGCCGTTTGGTCACGTTCCTTTCTTGGTGCATCTCATTTCCGCAGATGTCCTGGGAAGAGGAACCAGTTACAATTTTCCTGTGGACATGCTACCTTAATTTTGGATCTCCACGAGACCCCAGGGAATTCTGAATCCGCGATAGAGGTGAGGCATGGCATATCCCCCGGCCGGCGAGTCAGGCATCCTGCAGATGGTTCGCAAAGCTCTCCTGCGCTCCATCGATGAACTATCCGTTCTTGCTGAAGACAACCATTCCGAAGACTTGCGCGCGTCACTGGAAGCGCTCACCGAGAAGTTGAAGAAGAACCGCTTCAATCTGGCAGTGTTGGGACAGACAAAGCGGGGCAAGAGCTCCTTCATCAATGCGCTGCTGGGCGCGAGGATTCTGCCGACGGGAGTGCTGCCACTCACTTCCGTGATCACCAGGGTCACGTACGGAGAAATTCCCTCGGCGAAGATCTTCTACGAGACGGGCGAATCAGAACAGATAGCAGTGGAATGCCTCTATGAGTACATCACGGAGGCCGGCAACCCCGGGAACAAAAAGCAGGTAGCATCCGCCGAGGTCGCGTACCCATCGCAGTTCCTGAGCATGGGCGTGGACCTCATCGACACACCCGGGATCGGTTCCACCCGCCGGCATAACACCTCGACGACGGAGGACTATCTCGCGGAGGTGGATGCGGGCATCGCGGTACTCTCCGTCGACCCGGCGATAACCGCCGTTGAGTCCGACTTTTTCCGGCGCCTGCGCCAGGACGTGCCCAAGCTTCTGTTCGTCGTCAACAAGACGGACATCGCCACGCCCGAAGAAGTCGAAGAAGTCGTCTGGTTTCTTGAAAATGAGCTGCGCAACCATGTTGGCGTCAAGAAGCCGGAGGTATTTGCGCTTTCAGCGCGGCAGGTCATCAAAGAACTGCTGAAAGAAGCACCCCTGGCGCCCAATGGCATGGACCGGCTGATGGCCCGTCTTCGCCACTTTGCCGTCGAGGAAAAGGAACAGGCGCTGTTTCAGTCAGTGGCCATCGACTTGTTGCGCATAGCAGGCACACTGCGGTTTGTAGCCATGGTTGGGGAGCGGGCCCGATTGATGCGCGGCGAGGAGATGGCATCGAGGCAGAGCGCGCTGGAAGAGGCAGTGGCTCGTTCGGATCAGGAATTGAAGGACTTGCGCCATCTGCTGCGGGAGGACACCGCCACGCTGATTGTCCGCATCGAGAACGATCTGAAGGAGCACATCGCCACGACCGCTCCACGGGTGCACAACCGGTTGAACAAGCTGAGGAACCAGCAGCCAAGCAAGAACCGCAAACTGCTGAGCGCGCTGCTCGACCGGTTCATGCTGGACGAGGTCGAAGCCGTCTTTGAGGACTGGCTCGCGCAGGAAGACGAGCGCATCCACATGGAACTGGCGGCATTGACGCGCAGGTTTGTGGATAGAACGAACATTGTGCTGGAACGGCTGGAAAACGCCGCCGGAGACTTGTTCGACGTTCCGGTCGCGCCCGTGGCTATCGCTTCATCCCTGACAGTGGAGAGCCGGTTGCGCTATAGCACGGATCCCTTATTTCAACACTGGCACGACAAGCTGATCTTCGCCCTGCCGAAGTCTCTAATGCACAGGCTTGTTTTTGGCCGAATGCTGTCCCGGATCGACGCGGAACTGAGCCGCAACGCAGACCGGATACGCGAAGACTATCTCGAGCGGCTGGAAAAGTCCGTTGCCACATTCGAGACGGAACTGACGACAGCGGTAGCGATCGTCGCGGATAATCTACGGTTCGTAGCGGAACCGCAGGCCAAGGACGCGAAGCATTCGCGGCGGGCGATTCCGCAACTTTCCCCGATCGTCACCCAGTGCGCCGCGCTGGGCTGATCGCGCCTGAGACGGCCGCAGCCCTGCAAATCCTGCCGCCCGGCCGCCAAGCGGCCAGCCATTCACAGGCACACTTGACCTGCGGTTCGATTGCCGCGCTCGCTTGTGACGATTTGCCTGCCACCCCGGGCAGAACCACAGCGAAATCGCCACTTTTCTCTGGGCCGAACTCAAGGCCAACCATTCTGGAGTGGAGGGCGGTTACGGATCTGTGAAGGCCCACAGGCTCGAAACGATTTCAATGCGTGTCAGGCGGACCGGCAGCGGCAAGACGCGGGTCTTGCCATTGTCTTACCTCCGTAAGACGCCGTCCAACGTCCGTAAGACAGCGTAAGACAAGGCGGTCTTGTCCCGAAGCCCCTCCCCGGACAGCGTCTTACGCTGTCTTACGGCTTATAGCAAGGTTCGAACAGCGCACATTGGCTCGCGCAGACAAATGAATGCCCGGCGCAGGGGTTTGCTCTGGAATCTGACAGCCCCTAGCGCAGCCGGTCGCGCACCTCGGTCCGCACCAGGTAGAGAAAGAAGACCAGGTTCAGCAGTCCCTGCACCAGGGCAGGCCCCTGAAGCCGGCTGGCGAAGATCCACAGGTCGTAGACCGCCAGCAGGAAAACCGCGCCGAGGGCCAGCGCCCAGGCCCAGCGCAGCAGCAGCAAAAGCCCCGCGCTGGCGGCGATGAAGACCGCCGCGAAGATGAGGAACAGCGGCGGATAGTGGCGGCCCGCGGCCACGCCCACGACGATCACTCCAGCCAGCACTAGCAGGTAAAGACTGATGGCGGCCAGCCCTGGGAGCGGCAGGCGCTCCGCGCTTTTAACCTTTTCGTCTTCGGGTGTGAGTGTCATAGCGTGTGCAGGTAGGCCAGCAGATCGCTAAGCTGGCCGTCAGACAGTTGCGTGGCGGGCATCATCAGCCGCCCGCGCAGAATGACCTGCGTGAGCCGCTCATCGGTGGGCGGCGCGCCCGAGGGCATGGCCTTCACTTTAGTGAGCGCCTGCAATCCCGGCCCGTGCAGCCCATGCGTTGTGGTGGGGTAGTGGCACCGGGCGCATTTCAATTGGTAGACCTGCGCTCCCCGCGCTTCCTCCGGCGTCCAAAGGGCCGCGGGCTTGGACGGCGGCAGCGAGCGGCAGCCGGCCAGCCCGAGCGTTGCGGCAAGGCCGGCCGCAAAGCACAACACATTCAGAGGAGAAGCAAGAGAAGGCGCGCGCATCTGCCTCCGATGATACAGGGTTACGGCGTTACCAGGGATACCGTGTCCTGTTCACTTCAGAGCAGGGTCGCCGCTCGCTCCGCCCCAGCGACGAAGACCTGTCGCCGGGGACCCCTGCCTGGTGGTCGCGTCGACTTGAGGTTCGAGGCTTCGGGATACATCTTCCCTGGTAACGCTTACTCCGCCGCCGCTATCGCTTCGGCAATGCGGTCGATGGCCTGCACCTCGGCCACGCTCCCCGGGCGATGGCCGTTGACCAGGATTGAAAAGGCTAGCGTTTTGCCGCTGGCCGCCGTCAGGTAGCCGGAGAGTGCGTTCACCTCGCTGTGCGTACCGGTCTTGGCCCACAGACGACCCTTCAGAGGCGATTTACGGAAGCGTCCCGCGAGCGTGCCGTCGACGCCGGCCACGGGGAGAGTTTCGCGCCAGGCCGCTCCCCACGGCTGGCGCGCGGCATATACGAGCAACTGCGTAATGGCGCGCGGGGCGATGCGGTCGTCGAGACTCATGCCCGAGCCGTCGTAGAGGAAAAAGTCGCCGTCGTCCACGCCCGCGCCGGCGAGAAACTGGCGCACCACCCGCGCGCCCTGCTCAAAACTGCCCTCCGTTCCGTGGACCTTGCCCAGCAGACGCAGCAGAAGCTCGGCGTGCAGATTCAGGCTCATCTTGTTGGTGACTGCAATGTCCTCAACCACCGGCACGGAGATGTGCGTAGCCAGCACCTTGCGGCCCTCCAGCGGCGCGGCGATGGTCGCCAACCCGGAGCGGTCCAGCTTGAGCGGCTGGGAGCGCTCGCCGGCAAAATCGCCGGATCCAAGCGAGACTTTGTGCCGGGACGCAGACGCGCCGGTGACATTGACGCCGCGGCTCCTGAGCGCCTCCTTGAAGGCCGCCGCTGTAAGCTCCGCCGGGTCCTCCGCGGCCAGGCTGGCATGAAAGCCCTCGGCCGGCGCCGTGCCCCAGGCCCGCACCAGCATGGAGCCTGGCCTGCGGTCTAGGCCGGGATGGGGCGTTTCACCCGCGGCCGCCAGCGTCATACTGTTGTCCAATGTGTAGTAGTCCACCTTCGGCGTCCACTCGGTGAAGGCGGTTTCGGGCGAATCAGGTTCAGCCGCCACCGTCAATTCCACAGTGTTCTCGTTGAAGCTCAGCGCGGAAACCGGCGCCCCGCCGCTCCATTGCAGGTCGTCCCATCCCCAGGTCCGGCCATAAGGCTCGTTGAGATAAAAACTATCGTCGCCCACCACGCTGCCCTCGACCGCGCGCACGCCGGCCTGGTCCACCTGCTCGGCCAGCAACTCCAACACCTCGATCGAGCGCGGCGGACGCTCCGCCTCCTCCGCGGCGGAAGCGGCGGTTGGGCCTGCGGCAGCCGTAGTCGGCGCCTCCGGCGCCCGGTACGGATAACGCCGCGCGCTCAGCGTGGGGTCGCCCGCGCCCAGCAGGATCAGGTCGCCGTGCAGCACGCCCTGGCTGTCGATCTCCCCGCCGGCCACCACGTTCGTGGTCCAGGTGAGCGTGTCGACGGGCAGCAGGGCAAAGGCCGCGGCGGTGGTGGCCAGCTTAGCGTTCGAGGCAGGGACAAAGAGGCGGCCTTCGTTGAAGCCATAGAGCGGCTGGCCGTCGAGGGTTGCGACGCTGATGCCAAACTGGGCGTGACTCAGCGCCGGCTCGGCCAGAATGGCATTAATGCGGCCGGCGAGCGGTCCTCTGGCCGGAGCGGGATGCGCCGCGGGCTTGCCGCTCCTCTGCGCCGGGGCTTGCGCAAACAGCCCGGTAACAGGAACCAAAGCCAAAACCAACAGAAGCGCCGGAATTCGCGGAAAAACTTTCATGGACGGAGTTTAGCAGGAAGCGAACAGGCCGCGGCGTACCATCGAGAGGTGAGTGTGGTTTTCAAGATGAGGAGATTTTGAGGTTGGCAACTGGTCACGGAAACTTGAGGAACGATAACCGGGGATGAACGCCTGCAAACAAAACATTACGCCCTGGCGGCTGCGCAGCCGGACGCTGGAACTGGGGCGGCGGACGCTCGTCATGGGCGTGGTCAACATTACGCCCGATTCGTTCAGCGACGGGGGGCGGTTTCTTGACCCTGAAGCGGCCGTGGCCCGCGCGCTGGAACTGCTCGACGAGGGCGCGGACCTCCTCGACCTGGGCGCGGAGAGCACACGGCCCGGTTCGCGGGCGGGCGGGGCTGCCGGGACCGCACTGGCTCCGGCTGTCCACCCCACGGACGAAGACCTGTCGCTACCACCCCAGGAAGCGAAGACCACTTCCTGGGGACCCCGGTTGCTGGGGACCCCGGCGGTGAGCGCCGAAGAGGAGCAGGCGCGGCTGTTGCCGGTGCTCGAAGGGATTCTGCGCGCGCGGCCCGAGGCGATTGTCTCCGTGGACACTTACAAAGCCGCGACGGTGCGCGCGGCCCTGGCGGCGGGGGCGGAGATCGTGAACGACGTAAGCGGCTTCCAGTGGGACCCCGGGATCGCGGCCGTCTGCGCCGAGTTCAAGGCGGGCGTGGTGCTGATGCACACGCGCGGCCGGCCCGAGGAGTGGGGCGCGCAGCCGCAGTTGCCCCCCGATGAACTGCTTTTCACGGTGCGCGCCGGCCTGACGGCAAGCCTGGCTGCCGCCGCCCAGGCGGGCATTCCGCCCGAGTCCATCGTGCTCGATCCCGGCTACGGCTTCGGCAAGCGCTTGGCCGAGAACTACGCCCTGCTGGCCCGCCAGGCGGAACTGCTCTCACTTGGCCGCCCACTTCTTGCCGGGCTGAGCCGCAAGTCTTTTCTGGGACACACGCTGGCCCCGTTGTTTGGGGGCAACGACGCCCCGATCGAGGCCCGCGAGCCGGCCAGCCTGGCGGCCCTGGCCGCGGCCATACTTCACGGAGCCTCCATCGTCCGCGTCCACGCCGTCCGCCCCGCAGTCGAGGCCGCCCTCATCGTGGACGCGGTCCTGGCTGCTGCTCGCGGTGGTCCAATGTGAGCAGACATTGGCCTCAGCCGCTTCTATGATGATGCGTAGTGAAGGTGCGAAACGGTGGTTATAAAGGCCGGTCCAGCTTCCTGCAAGGCTCCCGGAAGGCGCGTAATCCATGCCCGCCCACGAAATTCTGCAAGAAGCCACGAAGCTCCACAAAGTGAGCGACAGTCTCGACGTGCTGGCGGAACAACATGCGCCCATCTCGGAAGAGCTAACGATTCTCTCGGGAAGCGTTCGCAACTCCGCCACGCTGCTGGAGGTGCTGGTCGCGCTGAAGCTGGGGCCAGACCCAGGGTTCGATCCGGCAATCAACTGATTACCACCCCGGTTACCACTCCAACGACGAAGACCTGTCGTTGGGGACCCCGGTTTCGTCTGGTGGAGGGCGGAAGTTTTCCAGTTCCGGTAAATCGAAGCCCTTCGGCAAGCTCAGGGGCCTCTGGGCTACCGGCATCAATCAAGAGCGAGCGGTTTTCCCCGGTTGGGGTTAGTGCAAAGGCCATAGGTGTGTTTACGGTTGACATGGATTGACGGTAACTTAACTCGCGGATATGTATCGAAAGAACCATAGACTATGCGCGGATCTCGAAATAATGTGAAGTTTGCGCGGACAGGTCAAAGTAGCTCTGTAATTAACCGTGCGGCGCGTCACACTAAGGCATGAAAAAGATTTTGCTAGGACTGGTTCTCGTCTTCTGCTTCGCAATACCTTATGCGGCGCAGGCGCAGGTGGTCGTTGAAGTAGGCCACCACCACCATCACCATCACCGGCATCACCGCCCCAATCGCATGCAGTAAGCGATATGGATGGGAATCTACGAACGCGCGAGTTGGCAGGTCGAAGTGAGATGTTAAGAGTCAAGCGGCGCTACCTTCCGAATCCAAAGCGCCAGAAGACGGCATCTCGCACCCACCCCTTCGGACATTTCCCCCCAGAGCATTTTCACTTCACATGTTGTCCTTGCATCGGCGAGCAAGGCGGCTTTTACTTCTACCCCAAGCCGGCCCTCAGTATTTCCGCACCCTGGGGTCAATCTCTTCGCTCCAGGCATGGATGCCGCCGGCGAGGTTGACGACGCGGGGGTAGCCGGCCTGCTTGAGGAACTCGGCAATGCGCTGGCTGCGGACGCCTGCGTGACAGTGGACAATCACCTCGCGGTTGCGGTCGATCTCGGCCAGGCGCTGGGGCACTTCATTCTGCGGAATCTGCTTTCCGCCGATCTGGGCGATCTTATACTCCCAGGGCTCACGCACGTCGAGAATGTACACGTCCTCGCCGGCGTCGATCCGGCTCTTGAGCTCTATTACGCTGAGCTGCGGAATTCCGTTCTTCAAGATTTTCTCCTCACTGGTTTCTGGGATTGATGGGGGCGAAATGCCGCAGAAATGCCGGTAGCCGCTGAGCTAGGTGACGGTGGGGTTTCGTTTGTGGATGGCCGATTCTCATTGAAAATTGCGGCGCGCGCTCCCGTTATGCGAGATTGGAGTCGGGTGTTGATCCAATCGATATCGATTTGAACATCCTCGCAGATGGGAAAGACTTCATGACCCGAAAAACCCACAATCCGAACTTCGATCAGACGCTGGAGATCCTGCGCGCCCATTCGTTTGATGTTCGACCCTTCGCGGGAGTCGCAGGCGGCGTGCTGGTGAGCAAGCATGGGGCTGCGGCGGTGCTGGTTGCCGTCCAGGGCAAGGATGCGGCGGCGCCGGCGGCCCTGGGGGTGCATCCGGGAGCGCTGGTGAACGGCGAAGTGGCGCGTTTGCAGGACCGGGGCTACCAGAAATTCATTAAGACTTCTCAATTTGAGCTTCCGGCATCGGCCAGCCAGTTGCAGGCGATACACCTGTTCAGTGAAGAACTGAAACAACTGACCGGCGCCGTCAGCCTCTACAACGAGGCGCTGGGAACTACCAGCGATGTGCACGAATATGACCGTTTGCAGGGCCGGGAAGGCGCGCAGATTGCTCCCACGGGCGGCGGGCAAATGGCCGGGGGACACTGATTTGTGAGGAATTTCGACGGGGAGGGCCATGGAGACGCAAGAAAAAGCGGAAGAGCTTGCGATCCACCAGCCGGAGCGCCGCGCGCCCCACCCGCAAGCTGTGGACGAGAACGCCACTCTGCTGCTGTTGAGCCATGGCTCCCGCGTCTCCTGCCGCATCATTGAGCTCAGCCTGGAAGGGTGCCGGTTGCGCACCGGGGAGCGGTTTCCGGCGGGCGCCGCGAACCGCGTGGAAGTCATCTTCACGATCAACAGAATAGCCTTCCGGTTCAGCGGCGTAACCCCAGGGATCGACGCTCACAGTGTTGTGGACATCCGCTTTGTGAACGTGACCTCCCGCCGCCTGGACGAGTTGGCCGAAGTGCTTTGCGAGGTGGTGGCAGAAAATCTAGCCAAGGCCGAAAAGCAGGCAGCGGAGAAACTGGCAGCCGAGAGGCGAGCGCAAGAGAGACCCGCACGGGACAAGGTGGAAAGGCCGGACCGGGAGCACACCGAGACCCATGGGGCCGCGGCGCAGCCCCTGCCCGCGGCGAAACCGGCACCATCGCCCCAACCGGCCGCATCGCAGCCGGCGGCTAGGCCCGCCAAGCACGAGCGCCGGGCGCAGACCCGGCACGAGGTGGATACCTCAGCCGTGATTTTTCTCATCAATATTGGGTCAGCGCTGCATGGGCGCATTCTGGACATGAGTCTGGGTGGCTGCCGCATCCGCACCGACGAGCGCTTTCCGGTGGGCATCTACACGCGAGTCGAGACTGAGTTTCGTCTGGAAGGGCTGCCATTCCGGCTGGGCGGCGTGATCCAGGCTGTCCATGATCGGGACCGGCGCCTTGTGGGCATCCGCTTCCTCGATATGAGCGACCGGAAGCGGGCCCAGGTGGAGCAGTTGATCGAGGAGATGGAGACGGGCCGGAAAGCGGCAAGGACGGGAGAGTTGGAGGAAGAGGGCGGGAAGGTTAGCGCCCGATAACTCTCCTCACCTGGCGCTTCACCACAGGCGCCCTGACCTCAAGGGATCATCTCTGCGCCGGATCTTGCGATATGCTGACCGCGTTTCGAGGTATGGGCCGCCACGGAGACTGAAATATTTCTGAAAAAGTGTGCAAAATTGAACAGATTGTCCCTTTTTTTCGTGCAATCCTGTGGGATAATATGGGGGGTGTGTACCGCAGATCTGCATACTGTGGATGCTCAATTGAAAGAACGGTTCCGGCATCCCAGGGCTTCGACACCTGTCGATGATTTCTTGTTCATCGTGGCAGTTCCCCAGTTGAATTCCGATGGCGATGCGGTCGCGGCCCCGCCCTTAACGGTCCATGCCAACACTGCATCTGGAAGGAGGCCCAGTCGATGGTTGTGCTTGAAAAACCCGCATTCGATGCCGCCGCCTTTCTGGCGAGCACCGGGCTGGGGCGGAGGATTGTGCAATTGGCGCCCAAGCAGGCCTTCTTTTCGCAGGGAGACAAGGCTGATTCCGTCTTCTATCTTCAGAAGGGCCGCGCAAAAATCACGGTCATTTCGCAAGCCGGCAAGGAAGCCACCGTCACGCTGGTCTCCACGGGCGCATTTGTTGGGGAAGAGGCGCTGGCGGCCGTGCCGGGACTGCGTTTGTCCACGGCAACGGCGCTTACAGCCTGCACCGCGCTCAAAATAAGCCGTGCAGAGATGATCCGGGTGATGCACGAGGAGCATAGCTTCTCCGACCTGTTTCTGAAGTTTCTGCTGGAGCGCAGCATGCGCATCCAGGCCGACCTGGTGGATCAGCTCTTCAACTCCAGTGAAAAACGGCTGGCGCGGATTCTGCTGCTGATGGCCGAGTTTGGCAAGCCGGACGAACCGGAACAGTACATTCCCAAGATCTCGCAGGAGACGCTGGCGGAGATGATCGGGACCACGCGCTCGCGGGTGAGCTTCTTCATGAACCGCTTTCGCAAGCTCGGCTTTATCGACTATAACGGCCGTATCAAGGTGAACAAGTCGTTGCTGAACGTGGTTCTGCACGATCAGTTACCGGAGCAGAACGCCGAGGGGCCTGCTCCCCCAGACATTCCGGATAAATGA
>JBKQRH010000215.1:0-15786 GCA_052326045.1 Occallatibacter sp.
CGCGTCAGATAGGCCGGTCATCGAATCAATGGTCAGGAAGCCGCGCGGACTGCGCGGCTTCCTGGCTTTATGGGCTCGTAAATCAGCGTGAATGCGTCAGTGGCTGCTCCCCGGGCCCCACTGGATCTTCAGCCCCATGCGGAGAGTCATCGGCAGGCTGGGATAACCGATGGGCGCGATGTGCCGGTCGCTGAGCAGGTTTTCTTCCTGGCTGTAGATGTCCAGCCACGATAGCAGACTGTAGCTTGTCCCAAGGTCGAGCTTGGCGTAGCCGTGATCGAGATTGCGGTTGGGCAAGAGCAAGCTGTTGGGGTTCGCGCCATACGCATACCCGCCCAGATAGTCCGAATCGTCCGAACGACTGGCAAAGGCGGAGGTAAAGACTTCGGTCAGCCGTTTGGTCGCATAGCTGGCCGTGAAGAAACCCGTGTGCGGTGCGCGGCGGAACGGGCGCGCGCCCTGAAGCGGCGAATCCGACCCGATGGGGATGCCGTTGGGAATGTTGTCGTAAGTCGGGATGGGGCCCAGCAGAGCCGCGTCGTCGTTGGCAAACGAGCGTTGCACCACCGCATCCAGGTAGGTGTAGCCCCCGCGCAGAAAGATGTTGCTGCCGATTCCGCTTTCCACGGTGGCCTCCACTCCCAAAGCCCGGTAGGCCTCTGTGTTGAGTGTCAGCTCATACGCCCCATTCGCCTGCAGAAACTGCTCCAGCTGGTTTTGCTGGGCAGAGGTGAGATTGGGCAGCAGTTCCGGAATCAGATCGAGACCGACGTACTCGATTTGGCGGCCGAACTCGTTGTGGAAGAAGCTGGTGCGCAAGACCACCTTCTCGCTGAAAAGCGCCTGCTCCGCGCCGCCCTCGTAAGTGCGGGCGTCAGGCGCTGCCAGCGGGGTGATGTGCAACTGCTGGATGGTGGATTGCCCGCCGTTGTTTTCCAGGAAGCTGTACAGCGAATAGAACTGATCCGTCAGCGAGGGTTCCCGCACGGCATCTCCAAAGTTGAACAGGATGCGCGTTCCCGAAAAAATGCCCGACCGCGGACGCAAAACATAATACGAAAGCCCGGCCCGCGGCGAGGTCTGCGTGCCGAACAGCGAGTAGCGCTCCAGGCTGCCGCCCAGCGTGTAAAAAAAGCGGCTCTTGTAATCGCCATGCACCGCGGCCACATAGTCGAAGTTGGTTCGTTCCACCGGCGTGTAATAGGAACTCCCCGGCTCGGCCCCGCGCTCGTCCTCGTAATGGAAGCCAATCATCGCCGTCACATGCGGCGTAAACCGGTAGTCGCCCTGATAGATGAGCTGATCGCGATTCGAGACAATCTGGTAACCATTGGAATAGGGCTCGTAGCTCCCGAAATAGTCCAGCAATGCCTGCCCGCTCACTGAGTAGCCATTGGCCCCGGTGATGGTTACCGGCTTGCCAAAGCTGTCTCCGTAGGCATCGAAAGTGCCGCTTCCATCCTGCGCCCAAAGGTGATACTGCTCGCGCTTGCGGGTCAGGCCGTAGCGAATGCTGTTGTGAAACTCCGCCGTGGTCTGGTTGTCGATCGACGCGCTCATGAAAATGTCCTGATCCTTCTCCGTCGCATCATCCGTGACGTGATAGAAGTCCCACGCGTTGGGAACCCCAGTCGCATCCACTCCATAGTGCAGCGTGGCGCGAATCTGCGTGGTCCCGCTGAGTTGCCAGCCCACATTGGCCGCCGTGGTGGCCACGTGGTATTCGTCCATCGGCAAGGCGTTCCCGGTCTGCAACCAACTGAAGGCGCCCAGGTAATCGAATTTGTTGTGAGCGCCGGCCACTTCAAGTTCCTCGCGCGAGGTGTTGAAGTTGCCCGCATCGCTCTGCAACAACAGCGAGGGAAAGCTGGTGGTGCCGTGCGGGGTGGTCAGGCTGACCACGCCGCTTTCCGCATCGGCCCCGTAGAGGCTGGAATTAGGCCCGCGATAAACCTCCGCGCTTTCGACGGCGGTGGTAGAGAGCGGCCCAAAGTCGAAGCGCCCGCCCAGGTCGCCGGCGCTCACCCCATCCACAAGAATCTTGTTTGAATCCGAATCGCCGCCGCGGACAAACAGCGAGGTTTGCGCGCCAAGCTGGCCGTCCTGCACCACAAACGTACCCGGCATAAGACGAAGCGCGCTCACCAGATCGTCCCGCAGGGCCAGATCCAGCGAACCCAGCACGCTGGTGGCGGCGCTGGTTTGCGGCTGCGGCGTGGGGGTCCCGGTCGCGGTCACCACAATCGACTCGCGCACCCACTCCGGTTCGAGCACCACGTTGCGCTCGATGTTATCGAGCTGGCCGGCGTAAAACCCCGGCGTCTCCAACTGCCGGAAGCTCTTGGCCGAAACCAACAGGAAAAAGCGCCCGGTTGCCCCGGTCAGAATCTGAAAGCTGCCGTCGGCCGTGGAGACGGCGGTGGCAACCACTTTTCCGTTGCTAAACAGAACCACATTGGCGCCGGTGACCTTGGCGCCGGAAGCGTCGGTGACCACGCCGTGGATGGACGCAGCCGGGCACACTGCGCCGAACGTGGTCAGGAGAATGGCGGTGAATATTGGGGGCAACGCGCGGCTCAGGCGAGTGCGCAGAAATGCGGAAATTGACATGATGACTCCTTCGTTCCCCTCGGAACGCAAGCGGGTTAAAAGCGCCGAGGACCGGTCTCCTGACTTGCGCCTTCTCCAGCCACCTTCCCAAAAGCACGCCCCAAAGGGTTTGCCTTCAGTGGTTTCCTCGGACTGGCCGCGCTGCGCGGAACAGCCTTAGCTGAAATCCTGCCCTCATCCGGTGACCCAATACGACGGGTGCCGAGGCAGGGGCGCTCACAGTTGCGGGGCAGTGGCGGAGTTTCACCGCCTTCCCGAGCATCCTGACGATTGCCGTGGTGAACTGCGCTGCCCCTCGAGGGAGCAGCCGGTGTGCCATGGAACAATTTCCATGACATCAACTTTTATAAACGGGCGCGGGACACGAAGTCAAAGCGCGCGAACTCAAATTTCGCGAAGCCGAACCCGCGAACTCAATGCGCTAGCCCTGTTGGACTGCAGGCCGATGTCGAGCATGTGCGAAAGAAGCAGTGGTGACCCCGGGAAGACTCGAACTTCCGACACGCAGTTTAGGAAACTGCTGCTCTATCCACCTGAGCTACGGGGCCACTTTCCTATAAGGGTAGCATCAGACGAGTAACGCGTACACGCACCGCGCCCATCGCATATTCCACCGCGCAAGCCACTATCTCCACCGGAAGATGCGCAGAGAAACCGCAAACGGCGCCACGAACCACGCCAGCAGAATCCCCACCGGAACAATCATCTGTCCCAGGTTCATTCCTTGCAGCATGTTGCCGCGCATTGCATCGATGGCCGCCGTCAGCGGCAGCGCCCGCACCAGCGGTTGAATCACCGCCGGAAAGCGCGAGGCCGAAAAGAACACGCCCGACAAAATCCACATCGGGAGCATGACCAGATTCATCAGTCCCGAAGCAGCTTCCATCGTCCTGGCCCGCGAAGAGACCAGCAGTCCCAGCGCTGAAAAGGCGAGCGAAGTCAGTACGCACAGCAATCCCAGCTGCCAGAGCGACCCGCGAAACGGCACTCCAAAAACCAGCCGCGCAAAGCCCAGAAACACCGCCACCTCGATGATCAGCATCAGCAGGCGCGACAGCAGGAACGACGCCAGATACTGCCAGCGCGGCATCGGCGAAGCCACCATCCGCTTGAGCAGCTTCTTCTGCCGGGCTTCAACGATGGCAAAGCCCAGCCCCCACATCGCCGATCCCATCAGGTTCATGCCCAGCAAGCCCGGCACCACAAAGTCGATATACCGCGACCCGGTCTCATGGACCAGCTCGTTCGCGGCGCGCACCGCATCGTTCCGACCCGCCGCCGCCTGAATCGCCCGATCGGCCACCAGACGCGCCGTCCGCGCATCGGGATTGGTGTCGTCGTACTTGTACGCCACTCCGTCCGGCCTCTGTATCGCCAGCAGCAGAATCCCTCCCGTGGCCAATGCATGAGTCCCGGCCGCCTCGTCCATCGTGGCCGCCGTCAGCCCTTTGTCCTCGGCCAACGCCTGCGTCAGTTGCGGTGTCGTTGCGCCCACTTGCAGCACATCCGCAGGCCGGTTGCGGAAGGCAATCCCCAGCCCCACCGCCAGCAGAATCGGAAAGACGAAGATCCAGAAGATCGCCTCCGGCTCGCGCAGAATCAGCTTGAAGCGCACCATCGTCAGTTGATAGAGGCTGCTCATCTCCAGCTTATTCATCGCGCAGATTCCTTCCCGTCAGCTTCACGAAGACGTCCTCGAGCGTAGCCGAGTGAGTTCGAAACTCGCTCATGTGCAGCCCCTGGCCCCGGAGCGCGGCAAAGATGCGCGGGACAGCGACGTGCAACTCGGTGACGGAGAGCCGGTGCAGCCCTTCATCCATATGGAGCGACTGCACGCCGGAGATCGCCCTCAGCAGCTCCGCATCCACCACGGCGTGACTCGCCTCATGCACGCCGGGCTCAACGCCGCCCACGGCAAACTCCACAATGTCTTCCCCGCCCAGAGTCGCAATCAGTTGCTGCGGAGTCCCCAGCGCAATCACGCGCCCGTGATCCATGATTGCAACCCGGTCGCAGAGCCGCTCCGCCTCCTCCATGTAATGCGTAGTCAGGATGATCGTCCGCCCCGTCTGTTTCAGCCCGTCCACCAGGTCCCACACGTGCCGCCGCGCCTGCGGATCGAGGCCCGTCGTCGGCTCATCCAGAAACAGCAGCTCCGGGTCGCCCACTAGCGCCGTCGCCATCGCCAGCCGCTGCTTCTGACCCCCCGAGAGCCCTCCCACGCGCGATCCCCGTTTCTCCTCCAGTTGCGCCGTTTGGATCGATTCCTCTACCGGGATTCCACGCTTGAAAAAACTCCGGAACAGCCGCAGCGTCTCTTCCACCGTCAGCTTGTCAGGAAACTGCGTCTCCTGCAATTGAATCCCGATGCGTTGGCGCAGCTCATCGGCTCCCGTGCGCCAATTCAGCCCCAGCACTTCCACCGTCCCGTCATCGGGCGCGGTCAGCCCCTCGCAAATCTCAATGGTCGTCGTCTTCCCTGCCCCATTCGGCCCCAGCAGACCGAAACATTCGCCCCGCGCCACCTCCAGGTCCAGGCCATCCACGGCCTTCACGTCCGCATAGGCCTTGCGAATCCCGCGCAGCAGCAGCGCAGGGCCGTCCCCGTGCGCTCCTGGTCCCGGAGCCATCACGCGATTGTTTGTCCCACCCCTCATCGTCTCAGACTACCGCATTCTTGCATTCGATAGAAGAATCCGTCACGATCCTCGAACCTTCAAAGCCGACTGGGTGCACCACCCTCAGCCCACTGGGTGCCCCACTCTCGCCGCGTACTTGTTTCTGCGGCTAGGGTGGGATACCACGAACCCCGGCGATCGTCGAAATGGCTGCAGTTTCCTCCAAGTCCCACTCCAGATAAACTAGATATATGGCGGAGATTCAGCGCAGACAAACCCCCACAGTCAAAATCGGTCACGTTCGCGTCGGATGGGAGGTCCCCGTCGTCGTCCAGTCGATGACCAACACCGACACGGCCGACATCCCCGGCACCATCGAACAGGTCGCGGCCCTCGCTCTGGCAGGCTCTGAGATCGTTCGCGTCACGGTCAACAACGAGGACGCTGCTGCCGCCGTTCCCCACATCGTCGAGGGCCTGGAGAAGCGTGGTCTCCGCGTCCCCATCGTGGGCGACTTCCACTACAACGGCCACCTGCTGCTCAAAAAGTTCCCCGCCGCGGCGCGCGCCCTTGCCAAATACCGCATCAACCCCGGCAATGTGTCAATTGGCCGCAAGGACGACGACAACTTCCGCATCATGGTCGAGTGCGCCGTTGAAAACCAGAAACCCGTCCGCATCGGCGTCAACTGGGGCTCGCTCGACCAATCTCTCCTCACCCGCCTGATGGACGAAAACAGCCGTCAGCCCAGCCCGCTGCCCGCCCGCGAGGTGATGATGGAAGCCATGGTGGTCAGTGCGCTGGACTCCGCCAAGGCCGCCGAGCGCTACGGCCTCGGCCATGACCAGATCATCCTCTCCGCCAAGGTCTCCGGCGTCCGCGACCTCGTCGACGTCTACACCAACCTCGCCGCCCGCTGCGACTACGCCGTCCACTTAGGCCTTACGGAAGCCGGCATGGGCTCCAAGGGCCTCATCGCCTCCACCGCCGGCCTTGCGCCTCTGCTGCTGGCCGGCATCGGAGACACCATCCGCGTCAGCCTCACCCCCAAGCCCGGCGGCGACCGCACGGAAGAGGTACAAGCCGCGCAACAGATTCTGCAATCGCTCGGGATACGCAGCTTCATGCCCCAGGTCACCAGTTGCCCAGGCTGCGGCCGCACCACCAGCACCTATTTCCAGGAGCTGGCCGAACAGATCCAGACCTACCTCCGTACCTCCATGCCCGAGTGGCGCAAGCAATATCCCGGCGTCGAGGAACTCAAGGTCGCGGTCATGGGCTGCATCGTCAACGGTCCCGGCGAATCCAAGCACGCCAACCTGGGAATCAGTCTCCCCGGTACCTTCGAAGAGCCCAAGGCTCCCGTCTATATCGACGGCAAGCTCTCCACCACCCTCCGCGGCGACACCATCGTAGCCGAGTTCAAGCAGATCCTCGATCACTACGTCCAAACCCACTACGGCCAATCCGCCAAAAGCGAAGAGCTGATGGGAGCAAGATAGGTCAGCAGGGGACAGAGGTTGCATTTACGCTTCAGAGGGTGTGCTTCCCCTCCCGCCCGTTTCGCGCTACGATTGCGACAATTTTCTTTGGAGGCTTACAGTGGTCCGGCGCCGATTCGTTTGGCTCATGCTGCTTGCCGCGCTTTCCCCCACGCTGGCCTACGCCGGTTCGCCAAAGCCCTGCCTCACTGCCGACGAAGCCTCCAAAATGTTAAACAAAGACGTTTGCATTACCGCGCATATCTATGATGTAGTTCAACTTCCCGACGGCACCCGCTTCCTCGACGTCTGCACGCCCCAGACCCCCGACGACGCCTGCCACTTCACCATCATGAGCCTCTGGAAGGACCGCGAAGAGGTCGGCGAATTGCGCAAATACCGCGACATGGACGTGCAGGTTCGCGGCATCGTCCAGCCCATGCACGGCCGCGCCGGTATGGTCTTGAGTCACGCCCGCCAGTTTTACGGCGGCCCGCCCAAATTCAAGCCCAACCCCATGTTGGCACGCGGTTTCAACGCCGAGCAGAGCCACCCTCCCATCAACGACCCCAACCTGCGCTCCCAGGGTGGGCGCCGCGCCTTCATGAACACCCGCGACCAGGAGACCCGGCCCGCGAAGTAAGCTCCCCGCCGGCTTCCGCCACAACCGCAGACCGAAACTCAGCCCGCCTCTTCCAGCGGCGGCGCAAATCTCGCCCCCATGCGCAGAATCACGCACGAGATGACCAGAAAGATCAGCGTGGCTCCCAGGCCCACCCGCAAACTCTTCGTGTGGTCTGAGATCGCCCCGATAATCTGCGGTGAAAACAAATCCCCAAAGAGGTGGATGCACAAAAGATTGAACGAAATCGCCGTGGCGCGCACCGGCGCGGAAACCGAGTTCACGATGGCCGCGTTCAGCGGTCCGGTGTTGAGGAAGAGAAAGAACTCGGCGGCAAAGAGCGCCGGAATGGCCCACGCGCGCGGCCCGAAGAAGACCAGCGCGCCGCACGGCAGGGTCAGCGCCACGCTCCAGAAAGACAGCAGATATAACGCGCGGTAATTCGTCCGCAGCCAGCGCTGCGCCAGCCATCCGCCCACCAGGGTTCCTGCAATGCCATCCACCACGGTGATACTGCCCACAACCCGGTCGGCGCTGTTCAACGGCAGCCCGCCGATCCTGTTAAGAAATGTCGGAACCCACGTTGAAATGCCGCCCATGGCAAAGGTAAGCGTCGCCAGCCCGAAGGTCGCCGTCAAAAAAGCCGGATTCCGGAACAGTCCGAGCGCCGTTGCGCGATCTGCCGTAGCCCGCACGTGGTCGCTTGCGCCGCGCTCGGGCTCCCGGCCAATCCACCCGTACAGCGCAGCAACCGCCAGCCCTGGAATCGCGCAGAGAAAAAACGGCGCGCGCCAGCCCCATAGCGTGCCCAGTTCGCCGCCCGCCAGGTAGCCCAGAGCCGCGCCCACGGGAATGGCCAGATAGAAGATCGAGAGGATGCGGTTGCGATCCCGCTCGGGATAGAAGTCGGCCAGCACGGCCGGCGCAAAGATGCCGAAGGTAGCCTCGCCCACTCCCACCAGCGCATGGCGGATGAAAAGCGTCCAATAATCGTGGACCCAGGCCGTACCCAGCGTGGCCACGCTCCACAGCACCGCCCCGGCGATGATGAGCGGCTTGCGCGGAAAACGGTCTCCCAGCCAGCCCGTCAGCGGCGCCGCCAGCGTATAAAACGCAAACAGTGCCGTCGTCAGCGCGCCCATCTGCTGGTCCGTGGAGTGAAATTCCCGCTGGATCAGCGGCTGTGCGCCGGGCAAAATGTAACGATCGATATAGTTCAGCAGGTTCAGCCCAATGAGCAGCAGCAGCGTCCCCAGGGCGGGGTTCCATCGGATGCGCTTTGGCAGGGTTGAAATCGGCAAGAGCCCTCAGTCTCCTGAAATCTGCTGGACCGAGTGTACACAATCCCCGCAAGCATCCGCGCGGCCTGCCCCACCGCAGGTGGATCCTGCGGACCTCAGGGCGCGCATGCGCCGCCCGCCCCACCGCAGGTGGCCGCCGGCCGCGGCCAGCGTGCTTCCACTGTGGTTCCGATGCCGCCGCGGGGCCGAAACTCGCCGCGCACCACGGCCCACACCGGGTCGCAGGCCTTGACCACGTCTTCCAGCACCTGGTTCACGATGTTTTCCTGGAAGATGCCCAAATTCCGGTAGCTGAACAGGTACTCTTTCAGCGACTTCAACTCCAGGCACCGCTCGCGGGGCATGTAGCGGATGGTCAGCACGCCAAAGTCGGGCAGACCGGTCCTGGGGCAGACCGAGGTCAGCTCCGGATCGTCGATCAATATCTCATAACCGGGAAACTGGTTCTGCCAGGTCTCGATGGCTGGAAACGCGAAATCGAGGCCGGCCTTGGCATGTTCGCCGGTATAGCGTGGTTCCAGAGCCATTTTCCTATTGTACGAGCCCGGAGATTGCCGGACCAGTCCCACCCCGGATACATTTTTCTGTTTCCAAGGGTTTCTTCTTGAGTCCTATATACTGACTCTGGTCACTTGAATGGCAGAACACAGAGAACAAGCGGGCCGGCTTTGGCTTTGGATAGGCGCGGCCGTCTTTATCATCATCGTCTTCTTCACTGCGCGATACCTCATGCGGGACCGGCTGCCGGTGCGTGTAGTGCGTGTGGGCCACCAGCAATTGATCAACACGATACCCACCAATGGCCGCGTGGAGCCGGAGGCGAATTACGAGTACCACAGCCCCGTTTCCACCACCGTCAAAGCAGTCTATGTGCAGGCCGGAGACCAGGTTCCGGCAGGCAAGCTGTTGATGCAACTGGACGATGTGCAGGCGCGGGCGCGGGTGGCCACCGCCGAGAGTGGGGTCAAAGCAGCTCAGGCTGCCGTAGAAGCGGCTACCCACAACGGAACCCAGGAAGAGCGCCAGTTGGCCGCCGCCGAAGTGACCCGCTGCCGGCTGGAGCGCGATCAGGCGCGCCGCGATCTGGATGCGGTGACCAGGCTCAACGCCACCGGCGCAGCCTCGCCCAGCGAGGTGGCCGCCGCCAGGCAGCGGCTGGAAACGGCGGAAGCCGCCCTGCACGCCTCCGAGCAGAGCGCGCAAAGCCGCTATTCGCCGGCCGAGGTAGCGAGGGCGAAGGCAGCCCTGGCTGATGCGGAAGCCAACCTTGACGCAGTACGGGAGATAGTGGCGAAATCGTCGTACTACGCCCCCGTTGCCGGGACGGTCTATAGCCTCGATGCCGGGCGCACGGATTTTGTTGAAGAGGGCAAGCTGCTGCTGCAACTGGCAGACCTGAGCCATGAGCGCGTGCTGGCCTATTTTGACGAGCCGGATATCGGCAAGCTGGCCGTCGGCCAGCCGATTTTGATCAAGTGGGACGCCAAACCGAATCAGGTGTGGCACGGTCATATTGTCCGCACGCCGTCGACGGTCATTATCTATGGCACGCGCAACGTAGGGGAGGTGCTCGTGCAGATCGACGATTCAAATGCCGATCTGCTACCCGATACCAACGTGACTGTCACCGTAACCACCTCCAGCGAACCGAACGCTCTGAGTGTGTCTCGCGAGGCTCTGCACTCTGAAAACGGCAAGCCTTACGTCTACAAAGTGGTCGGCAACGAGCTCGTGCGAACCCCCGTGACCATTGGAACCATCAACCTGACCCAGGTGGCCATCCTCTTCGGACTTCAGGAGGGGGATAGGGTGGCAACGGGGTCAACCAATGGACAGCCCTTGCAAGAGGGCATTCCGATCAAGGTTGTGCGGTGAGGCGGTTGCGCTTTGCGGTAACGGGAGTGCCGGCAGGGTTGCTGGTAGTAGCCATGACGATTTCGGCGACTCCGCAAACCCCAAGGCCGCTAGCCCAGGCCAACACAGCCTTGCAGGCCGGCGAAGCGGACAAGGCGCTGGCTTTGCTCCAGTCCCTTCCCCGGCCGGACGCAGCCGAGGCGCACAACCTCAGATGCCGCGTGCGGTACATGCTGGAGCAGTGGGATGCCGCCGTCGAGGAGTGCGAGCAAGCGGTGCGTTTGGATGGGCAGAACTCCGGCTATCATCTGTGGCTGGGCCGCGCACTCGGCCGGAAGGCGGCCCGGGCCAATTTCCTGAGCGCATTTTCCCTCGCCAAGCGGGTGCGGGCGGAGTTCGAAGAGTCGGTGAGGCTCAATCCAGGCAATGCCGGGGCGCTGGCCGACCTGGGCCAGTTTTACTTCAGAGCCCCGGGAGTAGTGGGCGGCGGAATTGAAAAAGCGCAGGGAATCGCCGCGCAACTGGACAAGGTGGATCCGGTGCGCGCTCATGAGCTGCGCGGCGGAATTGCCGAAGCGCGCAAGGACTACGGAACGGCTGAGCGGGAATTCAAAGAGGCCATCGCGGCTGGCGCGCATCCCGCCTTCCAATGGGTCACGCTGGCCGGCTTCTATAGCCGGCGCGAGCGTTGGACAGAGATGGAGTCTGCGGTGCACAGTTGCGTAACCGCTGCCGAACGGGATAAACACGCGGGGGTTGCGCTCTACTATGGAGCCTCTGTGCTGACCAGTGCCAACCGCGACCCGGCGCTGGCTGCCAAAATGTTCCAGGATTATCTGGCCGGCTCGGCGAAAACCGAGGAGGCGCCGGCGTTTGTAGCGCTCAGCCGGTTGGCGCGGCTGAAGGAGAAGCTCGGCGACCCAGCGGCCGCAAACCAGGAACGGGCAGCGGCGCTGGCCTTGGCGCATGAGTTCACGCCAGGTCAGGATGCTAAGAATTGATGGGAACAATACACATGAAGATCCCACACAATCCGCGCGGCGCCTGGGCGCCGATTTTCATTGGATTAGCGCTGGCGGCCGCACCCGCTCTCGCGCCGGCACAGCTCTCGCTGGCCACGGTGGTTGACCTGGCCCAGCGCAACTCAAGCACCGTCAAACTGGCTGAAGCCGATCTGCAAAAGGCAAACGCGGCCCTGGCGCAGACCCAGGACGCGTATATTCCCAGCCTTGGGATCGGCTCCACGGTCGGCTATTCTTACGGTTTTCCTACCGGCCAGCCTTCGGTTGGAAATGCATCTATGCAGTCCCTGGTATTCAGCTTCTCGCAGCGCCAGTACATCAAAGCCGCTCGTGCCGGGATTGAGGCCGCTTCCCTCAACCTCAAAGAGGCCCGCGAGCAGGTCGCTCTGGACGCCTCCACAGCTTACATCGAACTGGACACGGTCAACCGCGAACTCGAAGCCGCCCATCAGCAGGAGTCGTTCACCAGCCGTCTGGTCCAGATCGAGCAGGAGCGTACCGAGGCCGGGGTTGACGCGCACAGCGATCTCTTGCAGGCCCAGTTGACGGCGGCTCAGCTCAGGCTCAAACGCCTGCAGCTGGAGACCCGCGCCGCCACGCTGGCCAAGCAGCTTGCCGTGCTCACCGGCATGCCCGTCGGCTCCATCACGCCCGACCGCGCCAGCATTCCTGAGATTCCAGCAGTCAAAGCGGATGAGACGCCTCGTGCCACAGCCGGAATCGAGTCGGCCGGGGCGCTGGCCCTCTCAAAGCAGTTGCAAGCCCGTGGAGACAGACTGGCGTGGCGCACCCCCCAGATAGGCTTCGGGGCCGTCTACAACTACGACTCCAACGAGCTGAACAACTACAGCACTTATTACAAAAACTTCACCCCCAACAACGTGAGCTTCGGCCTACAGATCGCGGTTCCCTTTTTTGACTTTAGCCTTCGCGCCAAGGCCAAAGTCTCCGTCGCCGAAGCCCTCCGCGCCACCGTCGAAGCTGAACAGGCCCGGCAGCAGAATGATATTCAGATTGCCTCGCTCACCGGAAACCTGCGCGAGCTGGATGCCTTGGCCGAGGTTGCGAGTCTCAAGCAGCAGATCGCCGATGAGCAGCTCAAGACCGTGCTCGCCCAACTCGAATTGGGCAACGGCGCCGGAAGCGGTCCGACCGCTCAGCCCCAGCTCACCCCCAAAGCCGAGCAGTTGGCCCGTATCGAGGAACGCCAGAAGTACCAGGAAGCAATGGACGCCTCGCTCGACCTCGCCAAGGCCCGGCTCAGTCTGCTGCGCGCCCTCGGCCACATGGAAGACTGGCTGCGCGAACTGCGCGCAAAATAGCCCGGATTCTGTAAGTGGTGCAGTTTCAGTATTGCCTGCCATACGCGCACAATGGCGGCAAGCGCAGAACTGCGTGGCAATCGATATTCCCAAGCCTCCAGGCCCCATGCGCCGCCCCATGGGCAACAACTCCACTCTGCTATATTGACTGTGTTTGGAAGTGCGCGTATGCAGGTTCAACCTCCGCTGATTTCCAGCGATCAACTCCAGGGCATAATCTGCGGAACGGTTTTCGTGTTTGCGGGGTTGGCTGCCTGTTGCATTGCGGCCATGCGCCGCCGCAGCGGCATGCGCGTTGTAACATGGCTGGGCGTCTGGAGCGCCATGTATGGGAGCCAACCCCTGACCCATGCGCTGGCAGCCGTGGCGAATTTACCCCACTGGTTCCGGGTCTGCCTTCCCTACCTGGATACTGTCAACGCCTACTTCATCGTGGTGGTTGCCGCGCTCGCGTTTCTGGAGCTGACCACCGGCCAGGCGCGATTGTTTCTCAAGCTGGTGATTTTCGTGGGGTCGGCCATCGGTGTGGCGGGGATTGGGTTCTTCGTCTTCACTGGCTCGAAGTACAAATTGATCCTCTACAACGAGATCCTTGTCACCTGCATGTTGCTTGTCATGGTCATCGTGCTCGTGCTGCCAGGGCTCTCGCGCAGGTTTTTCGTTCTGCCAAACCGCGGCGTTCTTGCTGTCGGCACGATCTTCTTCTCTGCGGAAGCCCTGTTTGTCAACCTTGTGCGCCCTCTGGGTTACCGGCCTCCGGAAATCTGCAACGTACTGGGATTTGCAGTGCTGCTGTTCTCTTTGGGCTATGTCGCCATGCAGAGAATCTATGCTGATGAGTATCGTTTGCTGTTGATCGAAAATGAACTTGCGATTGCCCGCAAGATACAGACCTCGATTCTCCCCGGCGACAGTCCCGAACTCAATAACCTGCGCATCGCTGCTGCCTATCGCCCCATGACCGCCGTGGCCGGCGATTTTTATGATTTCATTCCTGTCGACCGGAACCGGGTTGGCATTCTTGTTGCTGATGTCTCCGGACATGGCGTCCCGGCTGCGCTCGTCGCCGGCATGATCAAGATCGCGCTGCAGTCCATCGTGCCCTGTGCCCATGACCCGCAAGAGGTCATGCGTAGGTTGAATCGAGTCCTTTCCGGGCAACTCCACGATCAGTTCGTCACCGCGTCCTATTTGTGGATTGATACTGAGAATCGCATAGCGCGCTACTCCGCCGCGGGCCATCCACCCCTGTTGCGCTTGCGCGGAGACAAACTGGAGCGGATCGAAAGCAACGGCCTGCTTTTCGGAGTGATGGCTGAACCCGACTACCCTGTATGTGAGATGACCATCAATCCAGGCGACCGCTTTCTGCTTTATACCGATGGTGTGACGGAACCCGAGAATGCCAGCGGCGATTCCTTTGACGACTACAAGCTCGAGCAGGTTGTGCGCAATAATAAGTCGCGCTCGCAATCTGAGCTGGTGGATCAACTGCTCTACGAGATTCGCCAATGGCAGCCATCTTCCATGGTCCAGCAGGACGACATCACGCTCATCGTCGTCGACGTCGTTTAGGCTGCCACCAACGTGGATTGAACTCAATCCGATTCGCCGGACGTATCGGTATTCTGGCAGGATTGCCGGCAATCCGAAAACGGTGCATCGTCGGGAATCGATGTATTCCGGCCCCGAAACCTTCAAAATGTTAGAATGAAAGGGATGCCTATGCCCCTGAAGACACTCTTTCTGAATCCGCCCTCGTTCGAGAACTTTGACGGTGGCGCGAGCTCGCGCTGGCCGGCAACGCGCGAGATCGAGTCCTACTGGTACCCTGTGTGGCTGACTTACCCTGCCGGCCTGCTGGAGGGTTCACGCCTGCTCGATGCCCCTCCGCACCACGTCTCCGCCAAAGAAACTATCAATATATGCAAGGATTATGAGTTTCTGGTCCTGTTCACCTCGACCGTGGGATGGGCGGGCGATCAGCGCCTCGCCGAGACCATCAAGGCGGCCAATCCAGCCATCCGCATCGCCTTTGTCGGGCCTCCGGTGACCACCGACCCGGACCGCGCCCTCAACGAATGCTCCGCTCTGGACTTCATCTGCCGCCGCGAGTTCGATTATTCCGTGGTCGAGTTTGCCCAGGGCAAGCCGCTCAATGAGATTCTCGGCATCAGCTACAAGCTCGACGGCAAGGTCGTCCACAACCCCGACCGTCCGCAGGTGGAAGACCTGGACGCGATGCCCTGGGCCACAAAAATCTACAAGCGCGACATGGACGTGACGCGCTACAACGTCCCCTTCCTGCTGCATCCGTTTATCGCGCTCTACTCCACCCGCGGATGCCCGGCCCAGTGTACCTTCTGCCTCTGGCCGCAAACCCTCAGTGGCCACGCCTGGCGCAAGCGCTCCACCGATGATGTTGCCGCCGAACTGGCCTGGGCCAAGCAGAACTTTCCCGATGTGAAGGAATACTTCTTCGACGACGACACCTTCAACATTCAAAAGGCGCGCACCATTGAGCTGTGCGAAAAGCTCAAGCCGCTCAACCTCACCTGGAGCTGCACTTCCCGCGTCACCACCGACTACGACACCCTCAAGGCCATGCGGGAGGCCGGCTGCCGCCTGCTCATCGTGGGCTTCGAGTCCGGCGACCCCCAGATCCTCAAGAACATCAAGAAGGGCGCCACCGTGGAGCGTGCCCGCGACTTCGCGCGGGACTGCCACAAGCTCGGCCTCACCATCCACGGCGACTTTATCCTCGGCCTTCCGGGCGAGACCAAAGAATCGATCCGCAACACCATCAACTTCGCCAAGACCCTGGATTGCGAAACCATCCAGGTCAGCATCGCGCACGCCTATCCGGGAACTGAGTTTTACGACTACGCCAAGGCTAACGGCTTCATCGTGAACTCGGCGGCGATGATGGACGAGGGCGGCCACCAGATGGCGCACA
>JBKQRH010000216.1:0-6092 GCA_052326045.1 Occallatibacter sp.
CCTGAGTCCGCCGCGGCGGACTCAGGGGAGTCGAAGAACCTGCGGCTGCTTCTATCCCAGCAACGGCGTCTGACCGTACACTATTCCTTCCATGTCGGTCCACATTGCCATCCCCGAGCCCACCGGCAGCGATCCGGCCTACAACGAGCGGTCGCTGCCGCCCTACCTCACCGCCCTGAAAGCCGCCGGGGCAACGCCGGTCATCGTGCCGCTGCACGAGCGCCAGGATCAAGTGGCCAGTGTTCTGGCGGAGGTGCAGGGAATACTGCTGCCGGGCAGCCGCTATGACGTTGACCCACAAAGATTTGGCGAAGATCCGATCCCTGAGTGCGCTGAGCCCGACCCTGCCCGCACCGCCGTCGATGAGCTCCTCTTGCAGGACGCCTTCAACCTCCACAAGCCCATCCTCGCCATCTGCCACGGCGCCCAGACCTTGAATGTCTGGCGCAACGGCTCGCTGGTTCAGGACCTGAAGACCTCAGTCAATCATCGGCCGGGCCGTGAAGTTGTCGAAGCGCACCCGGTTCGGATCAGGCAGGGGTCGAGGCTGGCCTCGCTTCTGCCGCCCGGCGTGCCGGATGAACCTCAGGTCAATTCCAGCCACCATCAGGCCATCCGCCTCCCCGGCGACAATCTCCTGGTGAGTGCGATCTCTCCGGAAGACGAAGTCATCGAAGGCCTGGAGCTGGATTCGCCCGAACACTTTGTCATGGCTGTGCAGTGGCATCCGGAGCGGACCTACACACAGAGCGCCTTTTCCCGCGCCATCTTTGCTGCGTTTGTGCAGGCGGCCGAGGCATGGGAACCGCGGCGAATCGAGAATTCGGTTGTGTCGGCCTGAGTTCCTGGGATGAAGGCAGAAGATGAGTGAAGGATCGATCCCGGCAGGTGAGCGCATGAGGGCTCTTTTGGCCGAGGCCGGGCTGGATACGGTAGATTCTGCCCTTGTCGGCCAGTTCGAAGCCTATCTTTCGCTAATTCTTCGCTGGAATGCCCGCGTCAACTTGACTGCAATTCGAGACGAAGAGGGCATCATGTCGCGGCATTTTTTGGAGTCGATTCTCTGCGCCCGCGCACTTCCCGCCGGAATCGCCACCTTGCTTGACTTTGGCTCGGGCGCCGGCTTCCCTGGGATTCCCATCGCCCTCTGCCGCCCCGAGATCGCCGTAACCCTGGCCGAGTCGCAGGGCAAGAAGGCGGCCTTTCTGTGCGAGGCTGTTCGTGTGCTTGCGCTCCCGGCAAAGGTGCATTCGGGACGTGCCGAGACGTTGACCGAGAGTTTCGATTGCGTGACCCTCCGCGCCGTCGACCGCATGCCGCAGGCAGTCAAGGCCGCATCCCGCCTGGTTGCGCCCCATGGCTGGCTGGCGCTGATGACTACCCGCGCCGAACTTGCCGGCCTTCATACGATAGCCGGCGCTAACTTTTCCTGGCCCAAGGTGCTTGCACTGCCCGGAAGCGCGGACCGGCTGCTCGCGCTCGGGGAGCGAAAGATCAGTTCGCCAGCTTGATGAGGGCTAGCTTCCGGATCGCAGCCAGGTCCTTCGCACCCTTCACAATGAGCCGTACTCCCGTTCCCTCCGCATAGCGCGGCGCCTCGTTGAGGAGTTTGAGCGTGCTCTTGGATAGGTCGCTTTGGCGAGCGGCCGCCACCGCCCTGTCGCCAAGAACAAATGCCACTCGAAAGCAGCCATTGCAGGGACCGAGATAGACGATGGTTCTCTTTTTGACTTTGAGGCGCAGCGACCATCCATACTTGGGCGAAGACGAGTTCCACTCCTGCTCGGCGACGCCCTGCTCAGCGAGCCAATCCACCAACTGTTTCCACAACGCAGCGGTCGCTCCCAATGCCGCAGAGACTTCCTCCGCCGTTGGCTTCGTGGTTTTGCCGATAAATGCGTTTGGAGTTTCCATCGTGCTCCTTCGCCTGCCAGGAATCGAATTGTTTATAGCAGAGTCTGGCCCATCCCAGGTAATCAGATTCGCTCTGCGACAATCTGCCGGGCGGCTAGGATAGGCTGCCTGCGTGCGGAACGCGTGGAAGGGGATTCAATTCCGCGTAGACGGCCGCCTGAATTCGCTTTCGCTACAGCTTGGTTGAACGAAGGCGCCAGCGAAGCACAAAATAGTTGATCCAAAGGCTGACAGCGAGCGAGATGCAGGGCACGAATACCTGCGGATAATCGCGAAAGAAGAAATGAAAGGCGAAATGCCCTTGCTGGATAAATCCGACTCCGCCAAGCGACGCAATGGACAGGGCGAGCGCCCAGCCGTAGATGCGGCGCTGCCAGCGCAGAAGCCCCCGTGTCCGGCGGAGCGATCGCAGTTCGAGCTCCGCGGGCAACCCGGCTCCGGAGAGCGGAACCGCGATGAGTTTCCGCACGCCATCGCGGTCAATTTGGCTCAGCAACTCCGCGTCGTGCTTCAGGTACTCCTCCACCAGAGCGCAGGTTTCCGCGCTTGCCTCGCCCGCGAGATAAAGCGGCAGCAGATCGAGAATGACTTCGCGAGATACCTTCAGAGAGAGTTCTTCATGGCCTTGGTCCTGCATATCATGCCCTCCTGAGATTCATTAGTGACGCCCTGGCTCTGTGGACTTTAACCTTGGCGGAATTTTCGGAGATCTCCAGCACTCGTGCTATCTCCCGATACGGAAGTTCATCGAGCGTCCTCATGATCAGCGCCGCGCGGTCGATAGCCGACAGCTCTTGCATCGCCGCCAATACCGCTCTGAACTCCGCTCTTTGCTCGACCTGCTCATGCGCGCTTGGGCTGAAATCCGGCAAGTTCTCGTGCAACTCAGCCTGACGGAAACTCCTCCGGATGCCCTTCAAAAAGAGATTTCTGGCAATGGTGAAGAGATAGCCCTTCACAGTCTCCACTTGGACGGATTCCTGCGCCGTCCATGCGCGAACAAAGGTTTCCGAGGTGATGTCCTCGGCATCGGCGCGATTGCCGGAGAGGTAAAGCGCAAAGCGGAATACATCCGCGGCATACCTTTCGTAGAGTGAGGTAAAATCGGTCATTCGTCTCGCGCCCAGAGCTACAGCCTATTTCAGAGCGTATCTTGCCAGCAGCAACCCACCTACGCCATCCTGCAGGAAATGGGCGATCATGCCGGGCCGCAGGCTGCCCCGCCAGCGCGCCAGCAATCCAAAGAGACAACCGTAAACGGAGATCGTCAGCACCATCCTCGAGCCCTGGTAGGCATGGGAAACGCCGAAGACAAGACTCTGAGCGATGATTCCAGCTGTCGCGCTCTTGGTCCAGGCGGTGAATTGCCGCTGCAGATAGCCACGATAGATGACCTCCTCGCAGATCCCGGCGGTCAGCGCGAGAAGCAGATATACCGTGACCTCCGCGCCTCCCTGCGGGAGGAGATTCCGCACAGCTTGATTCGGCGCCGAGCGGAACAAGCTCCCTAAGATTCCTAAAACGATGTTTGCTGCAATCAAGAAGGCAATCGCCAATCCCAAGTCGCGCAGGACGGCGCGCCAACTCAAAACCATTTCCCCGGCCAAGGTTCGAAGGGGAATGCCTCGCAGCCGGCAGCCGAACCAGATAAACGCCGTAATGAGCCATTCGGCAGTCAGAATGACGAGATAGCTCTGCGTTCGATGGCTCGCGTGATCCACACGGCCCATCCGGTGGAGAAGTGCGCTTAAGGCAATGAGAGCGGCGAGAAGCAGAAGCACTCCGGCCGTATGCCAGACAGGCGCAATCGATTGCGAATCGCGGAGGTTTCTGGTTGCTGTAGGGAGAATGGTCTGGCTGTTTGGCATGTCGATTCCTTTCCAGGTTCACAATATCTATCCATGAAGGGTTCAAAAGTTACAGATCAAGCAGATTCCGCGCGAACGGAGGCGCGGAAGATGAGCCAAATCATCGTGGTACTGCTTGCGACGTTCCACGTGGAACATCTTGGGAAAGCAGCCCAAAGCGGGAAATGTTCCACGTGGAACAAAAACCATCCTGTCCCAAATCGGGCGCAAATCCAAATTGGAATGCCCACCCGATAAAATCCGATTCCCGCAAAAAAATCACCGGAGTTTTCCACCACAAGCCCCTCCCGCCACTCCTCCTACAGCCGCTGTGCCCGCCGTGCGCAAACTCTTCCCCCTCAACCGCTTCTCCACTCACCGCCGGCCAGCGCCGAGAACGCTTTCCACAGCCCGGCCTCGTTCTCCACAGCGCAACCACCTACCCTCAATCTGCCCTTCCCTTTACTCTTGATTGCCATGGGCAAGATTCTCGGCATTGTCAACCAAAAGGGCGGAGTTGGCAAAACCACCACAGCCATCAACCTTGCTGCCTGCCTGGCGATCGAAGGCCTCAAGACCCTCCTTGTCGACTGCGACCCCCAGGCCAACGCTACCTCCGGACTCGGCTTCCAGCGCGATGACGACCGCCATTCCATCTATGACGTCCTCATGGGCGATGCTCAGGCCGTGCAGGTCATTCTCTCCACCGAGATCGATTTGCTGTTTCTCCTTCCGGGCTCGAAGAACCTTACCGGCGCCAACATCGAGCTGGCCGCGGCGAGCGACCGTGCCCTCCGCCTGCGCCACGCGCTTCAGCCCATCCAGGACCGCTTCGACCTGGTGATCATCGACTGCCCGCCGGCACTCGACCTCCTCACCCTCAACGTCCTGGTGGCCGCCGACACTCTCATCGTTCCCATGCAGGCCGAATACTTCGCCCTGGAGGGCATCTCAGAGCTGATCTCCACTCTCGAGCGAGTTCGCGCGGCTTTTAACCCGGAGGTAACCATTGAGGGCGTTCTACTCACCATGTATGACGACCGCACCAACCTCGCCCAGCAGGTCACCGAAACCCTGCGCGAGTACTTCCGCGATCGGCTCTACGTCACTGTAATTCCACGCAACATCCGGCTGGCGGAGGCGCCCAGCCACGGCAGGCCCGTGGCTCTCTACGATCCCCGCTCCCGTGGAGCCGAGGCTTACTTCGAGCTGACAGGGGAGTTCCTCGCGCGCAATCATATTGAAAGCCCGCGCAGGGACGAGCGCAAAGACGCAGCGTCCGTTGAGCCGACCGCCGCCCAGTCCACTGAGGTCCGATTCTGGCCATACTCCTGACAGTCGCCCCGATTCCGGCCGTCGCACTCATTGCCAACCCCCCAGCTAACGCAGATTCAAGAAGGTCCGGCGGGTTTTGCCGGGATAGAGGATTTTGAACCATGACCATCGCCGCCATCGACCCAAAACGCCGCGCCCTGGGCAAGGGACTCGACTCTCTTATACCGCGGGTGCAAGCTCCCGCTGCCTCCGCCGAGGCCGAAGCGGGCAAACCGCGCGAAATTCCCCTCGACCAGATCGATCACAACCCCTTCCAGACCCGCTCGCGCGTCAACGAGGAGTTGTTGGCCGAACTGGCCGCCTCCATCACCGCCAATGGTGTGGTGCAGCCGGTGCTGGTGCGCCCACTGGCCAACGGCCGCTTCCAGCTCATCGCCGGCGAGCGGCGTTGGCGGGCCTCGCAGCTAGCCGGCAAGGAGACCATTCCGGCGATCCTGCGCCAGGTCTCAGACGAGCAGGCGATGGAAATCACCATCGTCGAAAACCTGCAGCGCTCCGACCTGAACCCCATGGAGCAGGCCCGCGCCTTCGACCGGCTCTCCCGCGAGTTCCACATGACCCAGGAGCAGATGGCTGTGCGCACCGGCAAGGACCGCGTCTCGGTAGCCAACTTCCTGCGTCTGCTCCGCTTGCCAGCCTCAGTGCAAGCCCGCGTCGAGTCGGGCGAACTCAGCTTCGGCCACGCCCGCACACTCCTGGCCTTCGAGCACGCCGAGGAAATCGAAAAAGCAGCACAGCGGATCGTTCACCTTTCGCTTTCTGTTCGCCAAACAGAAAGCTACGTCCAGGGCCTCCTGCACCCCGAGCGCGCCGCCAAAAAGGAGCCCAAGCCCGAGACCCCCGTCGACCCCAACGTCCGCGATGTCCAGGAGCGCTTGCAGCGCGCCCTCGGCCTCAAGGTCCACATCGAAGACCACAACGGCCGCGGCAAAGTCATCATCGAATACGCCCGCCTGGAAGACTTCGACACCCTGCTGGAGCAGTTGGCGGGAGACT
>JBKQRH010000217.1:0-4620 GCA_052326045.1 Occallatibacter sp.
CACATAGAGCCCACATGCGGAGATGGCTCGCATCGATGGCGGCCAGGAAGGCGAAGCCGGCGACCGTGATCAGGCCGCCCAAGCCTTCCCATTTCCAGGCAATCACCAGGCCCAGGAACAGGGCGGCCATGCACAAGAACTGAAGGCGCTCGGTGGAGGTGAGGCGGAAGAGATCCGGAGGTCCCTCGCCGAAGAAGATCGCCAGGAAAAGCAGGAACAGCAGTGTCCCGGCGATGCGGGCCGTCCAGCGGCCGGCAACGGCAATCCGCCAGGAGGCAGTTTGCAAGGCGCTCATGCCACAAGTCTAGCGAGATTCGGAGGCGAGAATATCTTCGGGAATCTTCCGGATGTTCTCCCGTGGGGCACGCTTTAGAGTTTGCCGAAAAAGTTCGCGAAAGGCATTTTGCGCCACGTCGGCCGCCATTCACAACTGCTATCGGTCAGCCGCGGGCGAGAGGATTCGGCGTCGGCTCGCCGATCTTCGTCAGGACGCTGCGATCGGTGTGGTGGAATGGCTCCGATTGGCCGCGCACCATCAGAATCGTGTCCTCGTCGTATGCCCACGTGCCGTCGGGGTTGATTTCCACCTTGATGCGATATTCGACGGTCTTGAACGCGTACTCGAGAAACGAATTCGAGCAGATGCCGTTGGTAGCTGCCCCGCGCGTCGCGACAAGCTCGAAGCTGGTGGCGTCCTTGGCCGCATGCCCGAAGGCCATGGCCGTCTGTCCGCGCGGGATGGTGAGCGTCTGAATCAGGTTGCCGGTCGCCGGCTCCCATAGCCAGTAGCCCACTTGATCGTGGTAGGTCTCGATCTCACCCGGCTTGACGATGCGTGTGTGGTAGCGCAGCCCGTACAAGAGTTGCGGCCCGTTGGTTTGCGGATCGATGGGTTGCAGTTCGATGTGCTCGACGAACTCCTGCCGCTCCGGCGCCGCCGGCTTCGGGTTGACGTCCAGGCTGCGGTTTCCCTCCCAGATGCCAGCCATGCCGGTCAGCGGGCCCAGATTGCGCAGCGTGTGGACATCAATGTCAGATGGCTCTGTGTAGATATCGTCGGGATGGGTTGCCACTCGTTTGCTCCAGGTCCCGGTAGACGATCTCCGGGTTTCATCGGCGGCTGGCAGATTACTGCGACTTGCCGGTGGTGGCTTTGGCCGCGTCTTCCAGCGAGTTGGCGATATGGGCGCCGGCCGGGACTAAGCTGTCATCGTGTTTCCACTCCAGGCCGGAGCCGCCGCCCTGCTTGAGAATGCCCAGCTCGCCCAACGCGCGCAGGGAACCGCCCAGCGGAAAGACGCGGGAGACAAACATGTTCGCAACCGGAATGCCGCGCCACGTGGCGCCGCTGTCCTCACTCAAGAGAAGCTGATCGTCGCCGGCTATCCAGAGACGATTCGCATGATCCGTTGCCACGGAAGTCAGCCAGGATTGGGTCGGGCTCTTCTGCGCCACCCAGGTCGTGCCGCCATCGCTCGAATGCAGAAGCTGGCCGGCGAAACCCACCGCCCAGCCGTTCTTGAGATCGTTGAAATGGACCGCCGCCAGCGACCAGGAAGCAGCGTCGGTCTTGATGGTCTCCCAGTTCTTGCCGCCATCGGCGGTTCGCAGGATGGTGCCGGACCAGCCCACCGCCCAGCCATGATCCGGGTCCAGAAAGAAGATGTTCTCCAGCGCCATGGTGGTTCCGGCCTTCTGTTTGACCCAAGTAGCGCCTTGATCGGAGGAATAAAGGATCGTGCCATCGAAGCCGCCCACCCACGCGCGGTTGCCGAGCGTGAAAATCGTGAGCACGTGTTCGGTGGATCCGGTATTGCGCACCTGCCAGGTCTTGCCGCCGTCCGCGGTGGCCAGCAGAGTGCCGCCCTCGCCAGCCACAAATCCGTGGTTCGCGTCGCTGAATGAAATGGCGTGCAGAGTCACGGCCGCGCCGGTATCGCGGGCGGTCCAGGTGGCGCCGGCATCGGTGGTGGCGTAGACCAGCCCCTGCTCGCAGAGCAGGAATGCGCTTGAAGCGGTGGGCGCCGAAGCATCGCGCAGGTAGCAATGCTCCTTATCCGAGGCGGCGGCCAGCAGCGGCAGTAGCAGAAACGCGCTGGCTCCCATCAGTCTTGCGACAGATTTACAATTCAGCATGATTGCTCCTTATTATTGAGGCCACGCGGGTACGTCGCGCGGGGCCTCGGACACCCTGTTGACAGAGTAACGTCGCGCGACGTTCGGATGCAACCGGATTATTCGATAGCGCGGATCTTGTCAAATGGGAAAAATGGGGCCTGAACTTCCGGCGCGATCCGCCGATGTATCGCATGAAGTAGCAATCCGCGTGCGCCGGAGGCCATCAGTTGGACGCGCAGTCGAAGACTTTGCAGGAACTGATCAGCGGGCTGCATGCCATGGTGGACGGGTAGGCGCGAGCACGGTGAGCACGCGCGACGAAGTAGAACGCGTCGCGCGAGGTTGGCTGTATGCACTGATCCGCTATGGTATCGCGCACCGCCATTTGAGAGAATCAAAGACCGGGAGAGAATCTTTGTTGAGGTACGATTCAGGGTCAGAACGTAGGGCGACTGAAATGGGGCACGAACAAGGCGGCCTGACGCTCCAGGACACAGACGCCATTCGACTGAAGGTGAATGGTGCCCTGGAGCCAGATCGGAAGATCGCCCTCGGTCAGTTCATGACGCCATCGGTCATCGCGGACTTCATGGCGAGCCTGTTTTCTCCCTCCATCTCACCCGCTTGCCTCATGGACGCTGGAGCAGGGATTGGATCGCTCACCATTGCCGCCGCTCGGAGGCTTGCCAACCTCGAGTCGGTGGATGCGTGGGAGATTGATCCGCTAATGTTGGGGCACCTTGAGGTGAACCTCAAGAACCTCGGCGTCAAGCACAGGGTGGTCGCCGCAGACTTCATCGAGTCGGCTGTCAGGCAGGTTGCTCGATCCAGTTGTGGACGATATACCCACGCGATCTTGAATCCCCCATACAAAAAACTCAATAGCACATCCCTGCATCGGACGCTGCTCCGAAAGGTCGGAATTGAGACAGTCAACCTCTATACCGCCTTCGTTGCGCTATGCGTTTTGCTGATGCAAGATCAAGGGCAGGTTGTTGCGATCATCCCCCGTTCGTTCTGCAACGGTCCGTACTACAGGCCGTTCCGGGAACTTCTCCTAAACACGTGCTCTCTCGAACGGATTCACGTCTTCGAGGCTAGGAACCGAGCATTCAAAGACGACGACGTTCTGCAAGAAAACGTCATCATCAAGCTCGTCAAGGGAAAGAAGCAGGGTGACATCGTTGTTTCCACTTCGCACGACCAGCAGCTGACGGACTACTCAGAGCGCACATGGCCGTTCGGGGAGATTGTAAAACCAGCCGACCTGGAGTCCTTCATCCACGTTCCAACGGAAGAACATGACAAGCGTGAGGAAACCAGCCTATTTCAACATTCGCTAGAGGAGATCGGGCTTGATGTCAGCACCGGGCCAGTCGTTGACTTCCGTTTGAAGGACTACTGGCTTGAAAATCCAGCTCCCGGTTCAATCCCGCTGCTATACCCGCATCACTTCTCCAGTGGGAAGTTGCAATATCCGAAGCGGCACAAGAAACCGAACGCCCTGCGGAACGGCGAAGAAGTTCAGAAGTGGTTGATGCCGAACGACTGCTACGTCATCGTAAAACGTTTCTCGTCCAAGGAAGAAAGGCGCAGAGTCGTTGCTTACGTGGTCAGCCCCGAGGACATCAAATGCAGCCAGGTTGGCTTCGAGAACCACTGGAATGTATTTCACCACCACAGGCGAGGCATCGACCCGGCGTTGGCCCGAGGCCTGGCCTGTTTTCTCAACTCGACGGTTCTAGACAAACACTTCCGAGTCTTTTCAGGCCACACGCAGGTCAACGCCACGGACCTGAAAAACATGAAGTACCCAGACACGGAGTCTTTGAAGGCTTTGGGCGAGGGCTTTCGCGGCGACATGACGCAAGCTGAGATAGACAGCCTCGTCAGGCAAACCAATGAGCAAAGAAACTAGGCTGAAGGAAGCTCGGGCAATCCTCGTGGATTTGGGGCTTCCGAAAGCCCAACAGAACGAGAGGACAGCCCTCTGCCTCTTGGCGCTCCTTGATCTCACTTCTGGCACGAAGTGGGGCCGCGCCAAATCCCCGACGATTGGAATCACTCCCATCATGGATTGGGCAAGGAAGCACTACGGCAAAGACTACGCTCCGAACACCAGGGAGACGGTGCGCCGCCAATCCATGCACCAGTTCGTTCAGGCTGGCATCTGTCTGTACAATCCAGACAAGCCAGACCGTCCCGTCAACAGTCCTCACGCCGTGTATCAGATAGCACCGGAACTCTTGGGTGTTCTTCGAGCGTACACGACGGCCCGTTATAAAACGAAGCTGGCGGCTTTCCTCTCGGTACGGAAGACGTTGGCAGAGATGTATGCGAAGCGGCGAGAGATGGCGATGATTCCGGTGAAGGTCAAAGAGGGAACTGAAATCGTACTGTCTGCTGGCGAGCACTCCGCGCTCATTAAGCAAGTCGTCGAAGAGTTCTCACCGAGATTCGTGGCTGGCGGCCGGCTCCCGCCAGAGTCAAGTACCGCAAGAT
>JBKQRH010000218.1:0-27217 GCA_052326045.1 Occallatibacter sp.
CGAGCCGTCGGGCAGGATGACGGTGTCCGGACTCAGGCGCATTGTGCCGTGACCGCCGGGATGGCCGCTGGATACGTTCATGACCTTGCCGTCAATCTCAGCACCTGCGGGGATAAGCACTTGGCCGCCCTGCAGAACGTCAGAGGCGACGCGGGTGCGGAAGGTCTCGCCGCTCTGGCTCTCGGCCGTGGAAAGTCGCTCAAGCAGGCGGACGCGGATGGTGGTTCCTTCGCCCAGTTCCCCAGGTCCGAGCGGGGCCGGATGCACAATATCGCCGTCCGGATCGTTGGCGGCGTTGCGCTGGCTCAAGCCGGGCTGAGCAGGCGTATCGGGGGCGATTTGGACAATGCCGTCGTCGGTGCCGTCGGCAGGAGCGGCGAGTGCGGGATCGACGGAAGCGGGTTGAGGTTGAGCCTGGGGTTGGGCCTGGGGCTGAACAGGTGCAGGCTGAGCCGGCTTGCCGGGGGAGGGCTTGGGCGCGGGGGCCGAAGGCGTGCTGGTGACAATGGTGTCGTCGGGAGGCGGATTCGAGGTCCCCTGGTAGGGGTCGGGCTGGCTGGTCTGCTGCGCTCCCAGTGCTGCGGCGGTCGCGACCATCAAAGCGCACACAAGAAACATCCGGTTCATCTGAGTCTCCATCTCCGGGGGCCTCCCTTTGCGCGAGCAAAGGTATCCTTGCAGTCTTAGACCCGGCGGGGGGCGAAGAGTTGCGCAGGACATGCCCGCGTGCTGCCACCGGCACAACTCACCCAAGATAAGGCTAGCGCGCATCGGGAGCGGCGGATTGGGCGGCAACCCTTAGAAGTGCCTTTGGGAACACGAATCAATACCGTTAACCCGGGACGGTTAACCCCGGGAAGTTACCCGGAGTCCAGGTTTTTCACGCTTCCCTTCCCGATTCACTGCCTGCGTCCCATTTTTGGGCCACTTAGCCGGGTGTGACCGTCGCCACAGGGAGCGCCGCGGCCGGGCTTGCTAGAATCGGAACGGTATCTAACCAACTTTTCCGCTCGTGACGGAGAGGAGATTCAGAACGTGCAGGGGCTTTTGAACTCGATTCAAAGCGCCGCCGGAGAAGCTCTTGCCGTGGATCGCCGTCCCCAACTGAATGACCGGCTGCTGCATCGCATTGCGAGGAGCGATATGACTGAAATTGTTGCCATCCGTGCCCGCGAGGTTTTGGACTCGCGCGGCAATCCGACCGTGGAAGCGGACGTAATCCTGGAAAGCGGGGCATTGGGCCGCGCCATCGTGCCTTCGGGCGCCTCCACCGGCGAGCATGAGGCCGTGGAACTGCGTGACGGAGACAAAAGCCACTTCGGGGGCAAGGGCGTCTTGCAGGCCGTGGAAAACGTGGAGACCGTGATTGCGCCCGAGCTCGAGGGCATGGACGCGCTCAACCAGCGGCTGATCGACCAGACCATGATCGCCCTCGACGGCACGCCGAACAAGAGCAAGCTGGGCGCCAACGCCATTCTCTCCGTCTCCATGGCCGCCAGCCGCGCCGTGGCCCAGACGCTGGAGATTCCGCTCTACCGCTATCTGGGCGGCGTGAATGCCAGTATCCTGCCCACCCCCATGTTGAACGTGCTGAACGGCGGAGCCCACGCCGACAACAACGTGGATTTTCAAGAGTTCATGATCGTGCCGGTAGGCGCCGAGCGCTTTTCCGAGGCTCTGCGCTGGGCCGCCGAGACCTTCCACACCCTCAAAAGCGTGCTCAAGAAGAAGGGTTACAACACCGCGGTGGGCGACGAGGGCGGCTTTGCTCCCTCGCTCAAGTCCAATACCGAAGCCATCGAGGTGATCCTCGAAGCCATTGAGGCGGCCGGCTACAAGCCCGGCGAGCAGATCGCCATTGCTCTGGATCCCGCCTCCAGCGAGTTCTACGACAAGGAAAAGGGCAAGTACATCTTCAAGAAGAGCGATAAGCGTGAGCTGTCGAGCGAGGAGATGGTGAGCTTCTACGACAACTGGACCCGCCAGTATCCCATCGTTTCTCTCGAGGACGGCCTGGCCGAGGACGACTGGGCGGGATGGCGCATCCTCACCGAGAAGCTGGGCAGCCGCATCCAGATTGTCGGCGACGACATCTTCGTCACCAACGTCAAGCGCTTGCAGCGCGGCATCGACGAGGGCGTGGCCAACTCCATTCTCATCAAGGTCAACCAGATCGGCACCGTCACCGAGACCCTGGAAGCCATCGACCTGGGCCGCCGCTACGGCTATACCTCGGTCATCTCGCACCGTTCCGGCGAAACCGAGGACACTTTCATCGCCGACCTGGCCGTGGCCACCGGCGTGGGCCAGATCAAGACCGGCTCCGTCAGCCGCACCGACCGCATCTCCAAGTACAACCAGTTGCTCCGCATTGAAGAAGAGTTGGGCTCCGGCGCGGTCTACCTGGGCCTGGAGAGCTTCAACTACAACGGCTAAGTACCGCTTGTCTGAATCGAGCAGGGCATTTCATAGAGCGGGGTGCCCTGTGCGATTGAGCGATGGCGGATTCCGCCCGGCCCTTACGCGTCCACTTTTCTTCTTCCACAAATCCTGCATCCAGGAAAGAGAGTATTGAAATGTACAAGCTCGTGCTGCTTCGCCACGGAGAGAGCATCTGGAATAAAGAAAACCTTTTTACCGGTTGGACGGATGTTGATCTGTCGGAAAAGGGCCGAGAAGAGGCCACACAGGCCGGCCTGATGCTGAAGGAGCAGGGATATTGCTTCGACCTCGCCTTCACCTCGGTGCTGAAGCGCGCGATACGCACTCTGTGGATGGTGCTGGACGAGATGGACCTGATGTGGATTCCCGTCCAGCGCGACTGGCGGCTGAACGAACGGCATTATGGGGCGCTGCAAGGCCTCAACAAAGCTGAGACGGCAGCCAAGTACGGGGAAAATCAGGTGAAACTTTGGCGCCGCAGTTACGACATTCGCCCGCCGGCCCTGGACGAGGCAGATCCGCGTTATCCGGGGAGGGACCCGCGCTATCGCAACGTTTCAAAAGAACAACTTCCCCTCAGCGAATGCCTTAAGGACACGGTGGACCGCTTTCTACCCTGCTGGCATGAAGTGATAGCTCCCAGCATCCGGTCGGGGAAGCAGGTGTTGATCGCGGCCCATGGCAACAGCCTGCGGGCGCTGGTGAAGTATCTGGAAGACGTGCCGGAGCAGCAGATCGTCGATCTCAACATTCCTACCGGCGTGCCGCTGGTAGAAGAACTTGACGATGACCTGAAATCTATTCGTCATTATTATCTGGGAGACCCCGCACAAATCCAGCAGGCGGTAAGTCGAGCTGCGAGCACAGGCGGAGCGAGTCATTAAAGCGGTTCCACAATTCATGTGCCCTCGCCGGCATCGAGCAAGGTGGCTTTTTCTTGAAAAAAAAAGCCACTCAGCGGCAGTGGCTTCGGGTAAGGCAATTGTGGAACCGCTATAAATGGGCCAATAGAACGCGTGTTCTTCATCCCATTCGCAACCTGCGCGTGCCGCTGGTGCAATCGTCTGCCCCGCACGCACAAGGGCCTCCCCATGGGGAGGCCCTCAAGTTTGTAGAGGCGAAGCCGTTCTACCGCGAACGCAGCGACTTGATCGCCGCGGGCAGCCGCTCTTCGATGAGTTTGGCGCGCTCGGCCGCGATGCCGCCCAGGTAGGACGGCGCCGGCGTGGCCGTCAGAACCAGCAGCAATGCAATCACCGAGAAGCAAAGTCCCGCAATGCCGGCCGACACCAGCATATGGTACGTGTCTGCGATATCCAGGCCGAATACCTTGAAGGCGACATGCTCCAGCGGCTTGATGTGCTTCAGAACCGCCAGCGCGAAGAGGAAGAAGAAGACCGCCAGCGAGGTCAACACGGCCAGTGTCACATCCAGGCTGCGGTGGAACTTCTGCCGCGCGCTGCAGTGGTTGCATTCGGCAAAATGCTGCTCGTAGTCCTTGCGCATCTCCGGATAGATCCCTGAGATGTCATATCGCCAGCTTGCCAGGATGGCGCCTACGACTCTGTCTGTACATTGGGTTCTTGCCATAAGCGTATCGACTCACTTTGCAAAGGATGTGTTCGTCCGCTGTGTTCCCGTGCGGCTCACGTGGCAACGGAAGGCCCAGGATTTTAGGAAGCTCCACCGGCCGTGCCGGTTTCAGTGGTGCCCCGCTCTCCTCTGCCTCGCCTTGGCGAAACTCCCTTGGCGTTCCCCTTGCCAATCTGCCTGGTACAGAGTGATGCTCGTGTATCTTACCATTGTAACCTAATTGACTTAAAAATAAATAGAAGAAAGCGCTTCGTGCTGTTTTGCCAGCAGCAGCATATTGGCCAACAGGCTTGCCCGGCCGTTCAAGGCGCGCTCGGCCGTCACCCGCGCCAGCTCCGGAAGATTATTGCTTTCAGACAGATGCGCCAGGATCACATACACCGCCTGGCCATCGTACTCGTTTTCAAGAAACTCCGCCGCAGCCTCGTTCGAGAGGTGACCAACGCGCGAAAGTACCCTCTGCTTCACCGCCCAGGGGTAGGGTCCGTCGCGCAGCATCTCCAGGTCGTGGTTGGACTCGAGCAGCAGCAGGTCCAGCTCCTTCAGTTGCGCCTTGACGTTGGGCGGGATGTAGCCCAGGTCGGTGGCATACCCCAGCCGCACTCCCTCGGCGCGGAAGACAAAGCCCACCGGGTCGGCTGCGTCGTGGGGAATGGTGAAGGGGCTGAGGTCGATGTCCCCGATCTCGAAGGGCTCCCCGGCCTGAAAATACTCCACCGCCGGGAGCCAGCTTGGGTCTTTTGCCTTGGCCGGCTCAACGGGTTCGGCTGCTTCCTTCCGCGCTTCAACAGCCTCCACCGTCTCGGCCCCCTTCTCGCTGTCATCCTGAGCGGAGGTCGCCGCAGCGACCGGAGTCGAAGGACCTGCGTTTTGCTCTTCGGGCGCAAGAGTGGGAAACCTCGAACCTCGACCGCCACATTCCTTGGAAGCTTCGGCCGCCTCCACCAGATCGTTCTCGTCCGGCTCGCCCTCATCGGCTGCCGCATCCGCCTCCGCCTGGCGCTCCGCGGCCTGCTTGCGAATCTGCTCCAGCCACTGCGCGTAGGTCATCTGCCGCCGCGGCGAGAGCCAGCGCATCCAGGCGCGGTGTGTGCCTTCGGTAAAGTACACCGGAATGTTCAGCTTGCGCGCCGTCACGGCCAGCCCGCCAATGTGGTCGGAGTGCTCGTGTGTGATAAGGATCGCGTCTAGCGTCTCCGGCTCCTCCCCGGCCAGCCGCATCCGCCGGAAAAGCTCCCGGCAGCTCAGCCCGCAGTCCACCAGAATCCGTGTCCGCCCTCCGGAGACAACCGTCGCGTTGCCCTTGGACCCCGAAGCCAGCACCGTGAAGCGCACCATGCCTTGAGCATACCGCGAAGGGCTGTGCAATTCAGTCTGCTTTGAAAGGGTGCGGCTTCACTGGCTGCGAACAAACTCAATCCGGAGGGAGGCGGGGGTTTCAACCCCCGCATAAAACCATCCTTGCCTTTTAGAAAATCGATCCACGCGGCGTGAGCCGCGTTCAAACCTGCTCAATACTTAGCCTCGCCAATTCCTTCACCAGTCTTACCGTTTCCAGCGAAACCTTCACCACTTGCCCCACCAGCCGCACAATGTACTCCGGATCATCCTCCCGGTTGGGATCGTTCACAATCCCCGACCGCGCATCGGTCGAAACCCGGTACTGGTCCACAACCCACTCCAGCGCGCTGCGGTTCCCCAGCCGGTACTCATACGCCTCCGCCGGAATCCCGCTCAACGTCAGAAACTCGTTATACCGCAACTGCGTCTTGTCCTTCGACAGCGTCATCTTCTCCACGCGCCAATTCAGTTTGACCCCTTCCGCCTCCGTCTGCTCTAACGGATACTGCTCCTGCTTTCCATACTCAATGTGCAGTTTCATCAGTGCCGCGCCAATCTTCGCAAATCGTCCAAACTCCGCCGCCATCGGAATCCGTGGCAACTCCTGCTTCAAATTCGCTGCATACTTCGTCCGGTACTCCGGATGATGCAATAACCCGTAAGTGTAGTGAAAAATATCCCACTTGGAAATCTTCTTATCGCCATAATGCGTCCGAAACTCCGCCAATGCCCAGTCGGTAATATTTTCCCGGCGATTCGTGCCGTCTTCGTCGTAGAAGTAGAACGGGAAGCACTGCGCAGCGTCAATCGACATAAGGTTGAGATTGGGCGTCAGAGACGTTGCAAAAGCCCAAGGTGCAGTTCGCGCTCCCTGCGGCGGGACGCAAATCACCTCGTTCTTCGATGTGGACTCAGGGAAGAACCGATGTGTCTGATAACGTTCCTCATTCCAGAAATCGTCGAAATAGTGATATTGCTCAAAGAAGGGGCGATAAAGCCCACGGCGGATAAAGGTAGGGTCGAAGTGGGTCTCCTGTAACTTACCCAAAGACGCCTTGACTTGCCTCGTCCATTTGATTCTGCAATCATTAATGTTGATGAACTCGTCCGGTTTCGGCCTTGGAGGTTTCAAGCTTTTATATCGGCCAAGCGTAGCCTGGTAAACGCCGATCGAATCGCGTACGGCCAGCACTAACGCCTCCTCGTGCGAGTTATATGCAAATGTATCCCTATTTGAGGTAACGCCAAGGCTAAAACTTCTAAAAATTGTTTTGACTTCTAATTGCCCCTTGATTGCCTTGTCACCAAGCGGCAGTAGAGCAGACCACCCCTCTTGCTGTCCTGCTGTAAGCCATGTATTTCTTTCATCTGGCTCAAGCTTCTTCCATTTCACCTTTGGCAGCATTTCCCATGAATCCAACTGCGCGTATTTTTGTTCTTTCTTCCAGTCCTCACTCATCCGCGCATAAAATATCTCCGCAGGCGCCTGGGTGTCATTCCCGACATGGCGAATTAGGATGGTTATCGCAACACCAACTTGAATGCCAAAGACATTGTGCGTTGTCCCTGAAAGTTTTGGATTCTTCCTGACATTTCCACCGAGGTCTATCAAATAAATCTTCGAAAAATCGCGCTGTAGATGTTTACGCATACCGTCGAATGCAATCTGGTCGATGAAGCTGTCGTTGCTCACGAAACAAACAACTCCGTGGTCTTGGATTCTGTCCGTAGCCCAGCGGAAGGCTTTCACGTAGGGATCGGACAATTTGTTGCGAAGCGTAGCTGAAGAATCTTTTGTATAGGTCTTAGCCACACGTTCATCAACACCACCTTTTTTGGAATAGTGTCGATTCTTGTTCTGATCGTTCTCATTTTGCTGTCCCATGTTATAGGGAGGATTCCCGATGACCACACGTATGGGCGCGGCAAGCTGACGCCGAATACGTTTTGTATTCTCTGTGGTAAAAAAGCTATCCTGGCCTGTGTTCTGGAATGTGTCTACAAGACAAATCCCCTCAAATGGTTCGTATTCGGGCATTCTGTCCATGTAAGCGTGTTCGATATTCATGCTGGCGATGTAATAAGGAAGCAGCATGATCTCGTTGCAGTGCAACTCTTCCTTGTACTTGTGCTTCAAGCTGCTGGCTTTGATCTCTTTCATTATCCGCGTGATGAAATTCCCCGTTCCTACAAACGGGTCCAAGATGTGAACTCCACTGTCGCTCAGGCTGCGCCCAAACTCCGCCTTTAGCACCTCCTCCACGCTGCGCACCATAAAGTTCACAATCGATTGTGGCGTGTAGACAATGCCATGTGTGTCCGCCTGTTTTTTGTTGAATCCCTGGAAGAATCGCTCGTAGACCTTGTTGAGAAATGCCTGCTTCTCCGCGTAGTCGCTGGCCATCGAGGCTGTTTCCTCGATGGCCTTGTAGAATGGGTCTAAATCTCGTAAAAACGCGTCGCGGCTAAAATGTTTCATGGTCAGCGAGTCGATCACCTTTTCAATCTCGGCGGCAATCACGTTGCGCCGCGTGAACTCCGGATAGTCGAAGAAGCGCCGGAAGATACGCTCGGTCAGCAGATGCTGCACCAGCATCTCCTCCACGGCCTCATCCTTCAGATCGGGATTGATTGACTCCCGGCAAAGCTCTGTAAAGGCAGTGAATCGTTCGACGAAAGCAGGATTGCTCTTGCGCTCGCCCTCGATCAGCTTCATAGCGCCCTTGGCAATCTCCGGAATCCGCTCTTGGAAATCCTGAACCGCTCGCTCCCACTCCTCATGGACCGGCTGCCGCCATTCAAAGAACAGCCGTAGCACCTCCACCAGCTTTTCTGGAGTCTCAATCTCGTCGTTGAATGCTTCCCGCCCATCCTGAAACAGAATGGCGTGAGTCGGTTTCTGAAAAAGGATGTTCGTCCGAGGGTATCCGTCGGCGAATTTCTTGTTCATCTCCGCCCGTAGGTCGTCCTTCTCGTCCTTGGCCTCCCAATAGCCGCGAGGGATATTGAAGGCGTCCAGCACCGCCGCGTCCACCTTCGCCGGGTTCCTGCCTGCACGGGGAATCGGAAACTCCGGCACTACCATCCACTCGAAGGATCGGGCGCACTTCTCCAGCAGAGCCTCAAAGGCCCGGCGGACGTTCCCCTCGTTGTCGAATTTGCCCCGCCCGAACCGCTCCAGCGTCTCGTAGTAGGCCTTGACCGGCGCGTGGGTTGGCTTCAGCTTGAAGTTGCTCATGGTCTCACCACAACTCTAAACCGAAGCCCGCCGCCGTGAACAACGGGCTTACGCCATTGAACCTGCCTCAGCACCCATACCGCGCCGCCTCCCGTCCCGCTGACTTGCTGACTTGCCGACTCGCTGACTCGCCCGCCGCCCCGCTCATCAGCCCGCTTTCTGACCCCTGACCCCTGATCCCTGTTCCCTGATATTCCGGCGCCTATCCTAGCGTCGAAAATGCATGCAAAAAACACGAAAAACGCGCAAAACGCGCCTGACAACACTTGATGTCTCCTTCTTTTGCTCTAATCTGGTGACTTCCAGGGCGGCTTTCACGGTTTTATGACTACCTGCAACAGGACTATCTTGCACATTTGCAGCCGATCAGGCTGTTTGCCGCCCTGCAGGTCGACAAATGTCTGGGCCTCCGGGCCGTACCCTTCAGGTCCAATGGCCGTTTCCAGACCGCCGCTTCCCTATTCCCTACTCCCTGTTCCCTGATCCCTGCTCCCTGCTCCCTGATCTCTGATCCCTGATCTCTACTCGCCTCCCAGTTTTGCTCAAATCGGGAGACTTCCAGGCCGGCTTTCACGGTTTTTATGGCCATCTGCAACAGGACTTTCTTGCCAATTTGCAGCCGATCAGGCTGTTTATAGATGTGCAGGTAGGCCTCCAGGTCGGCATATCCCCGGTCTCAACGGCCGTTTCCAGACCGCCGCGCCGCCGCTCCAAAGCGCGGACAGGCCTGCCCGTTGCAGAGAATTACCGTCGCTCGGCGCACAATCAAAGAATGAACAAGGACCAGAGGCGCGGGCCGTTACTGCCCACTGTCCGCTGTCCACTGTCCACTGACCACTGACCACTGTCCACTGGCGCCACCCCCACCCCCTCCCCCCTACCAAAATGCTCATTTCCTTTGCCGCATCTTCGCTCTGGCAAAATGAGTAAGGTGTGCAGAATCAGTAGCTTATCGTCTAACCTGAAAGGCCGTCCTGTTGTCTAAGTGGTAAGCTTTGACCGCGGAAAATCGCGGTCTGTTGATGAATTTGACTGCAAGAATCCGGGTTTCCCACCCTTGCCGCGCACTTTATGGATTCGGGGTCCCCAACGACAGGTCTTCGTCGTTGGGGTGATCTTGAGGCTGGAATGTGAGATTCACGGCAGTCCTTCCGGCAAACTCGACGGAATCTCAATCGACACCAACGTGCCACGCCCAGGATTGCTGACTACCTCGAACCGCGCCTGGTTGCCGTAGAGCACCTCCAGCCGCTCCTGCACGTTTTTCATGCCGATGCCTGCGCCGGTGCGGTTGAGCATCGAGGCCGGCCGGTTGCCCATGCCCACCCCGTCGTCGGCCACCTCGATGCGCACCCGGTCTCCGACGAGTTGGCTGCGCAGCGTGACCGTGCCGCCGTGGAGGCGCGGCTCCAGCCCGTGCTTGATGCTGTTTTCAATCAGCGGCTGAAGCAGGATGCTGGGCACCAGAACCGCCAGCGTGCGTGGATCGATCTCTTTTTCCACCCGCAGCTTGCCGGCGCCGAAGCGCACGACTTCAATGTCCAGGTAGTCGTCGGTAAAACTCAACTCCTCGCTCAGCGGCACGTAGCTGTCGTGGTCCTTGAGCAGGGCGCGCAGAATGTTGGCCAGCTTCACGGTCATCTCGCGGGCCAGCTCCGGCTTGTTGCGCACCAGCGAGGCAATGGAGTTGAGCGTGTTGAACAGGAAGTGCGGATTGATCTGCCGTTGCAGGGCGTCGAGGCGGGCTTCAAGCAGCAGCCGCTTCTGTTCTTCGAGCTTCATCTCGATGCGCAGCGTGTTCCACACCTTGAGCGCAATGCCCACCACGATAGGCGCGCTGAGCCACACCAGAACCTGCAGCCACCACCGGCTGGCGAGCAACGCAAACAGCCGGTGCGGAAAGGCGTGGGCCAGCCAGTCTCGGCATACCTCCGCCGCCACGATGAGAAACAGCATGAGGAACTGGCGGTCGATGCTCGGCTGGCGCAGGTTGCGGCGCACCCAGCGGTAGAGGCTCAGGTCAATGAATGGCGTAAACGACCAGATCTCTTCCCTCTCGACAAAACGGCCCAGCAGGCCCGCGCCGAGGCCCAGTAGGATATTGAAGGGCAGCGCCAGATACTCGTGGTGATAGACCGCGGGCGCCGACAGCACCACCCCGCCCAGCGCGGCCCAGCCCGGCCCCACAAGCAGGCCCAGCAGAATCACCGTCTCGAAGGAGATGTCGGCGGCCAGAAAATTGGGCACCCAGAACCGCATCAACACGCCCAGCGTAAGCGGAACCAGGAAGAACGCCAGCAAGGCCAGGGTTTGCCGGGGACTGCGCCGCTCGGCAAAGAACAGGCGCCGGAAGGTTACCACCCGCGCCAGTACGCTGGCCACCGAGGCAACCACGCCCAGCTTGACCAGCAGCGTGATCAGAATGAGATTGTCCGTCACCTCATCAATGTATCGCACTACAGAGATCAAGGGTCAGAGACCAGGGATCAAGGGTCAGACTCTAATCCGCGCAACGTAAAATGGAATGATGGGATTTGAAAGCGTAAAGAAGATCGCCGAGGCGGATTTTCCTACCCGCTGGGGAGACTTCCGCATCCTGGGCTTTGAGGGTCTGCTGCCGGCGCCACGCCCCTGCGACGAAGGCCCGGCTGACAGTGCGGGCAAAGGCGAGGTCGAGGGCCTAGTCGCCCTGGTGATGGGCGACATTCACTCCGCGCCCCCGCTGGTGCGCATCCACTCGCAATGCCTGACCGGAGATGTTTTTGGTTCGCTCCGCTGCGACTGCCGTCTTCAACTCGAACTGGCTCTGGGCAAGATCGCAGAGGCCGGCGCGGGCATCCTGCTCTACGAGCAGCAGGAGGGCCGCGGCATCGGCCTGATGGCCAAATTAAAAGCATATGAACTGCAGGACCTAGGGCTGGACACGGTCGAAGCCAACGTCGAGCTGGGCTTTGCCGCCGACTGCCGCGAGTACGAGCTGCCCGCCGAGGCCCTCAAGCTGCTTGGCGTCACTTCGGTCCGCCTCATGACCAACAATCCGGCGAAGGTCGCTGCGCTGGAGTCAGCGGGCATCACGGTGGTCGAGCGTGTCTCCGCAGAGGTCGAGCCCCAGGAGAGCTTCGCGGGCTACGTGCGCACCAAGCAGGAAAAGCTAGGGCACATTCAGGATTCGCTGGTGGGCGAGGAGCGGGCCGGCTAAGTCCGCAGCGCTTTCAGCACCTTTGCCGTCGTAACCACCTGGCCTACATGGCGCTGGGTGTGGTCTGCCACGTGAATCAGCACTCCGCCAATGCTGGTGGGCAACTGTTTGCGGCCCACGCCGCGCGGGGTGTCGAGATCGGCTGTCGCCAGGACGCGTATTCGCTCCGCAGCATTTAAGAATGAGGCCTCGACCTCGGCCAGAAGTACCGCCAGGGTTTCCTCGCCAGTCTGCTCGGCTTTGAGCGCTGCCAACTGCTCGGTCGAGAGCTGTTTCCCTTCAGCGTAGCTCAGCAGCCGGTCGGTGGAGCGGGCGAGGTGGCGCAGGTGAAAGGCGACCGCAGTCAGTCCTAAAGGCTGACTGTGAACCTCGTCATCCGTAAGGCCGGCGGTCCAGCGGGTCAGGTCTTCGAGGGCCAGATCGAGCGCGTGCAGAACAGCGCGGCCCACCGCAGGAATCTCGGTGCGGGTTCCGCGCAGCCACGGCTCGATATACAGTTGAGGGGAAGCACTCATCGGAAGCCGTCCGTCACCCCGCGCTCTTCACGCGCACCACGGTGATCTTGGCAAAACCCTCTTCAAAGACTGGCGGCTTCAGCTTCTCGGCCATCTTTCGCATCACGTCCTCGCTGACCGAGCGGTCGCGCTTGCTGTTGCGCTCCAGGCAAACCTCCAGCGGCACGTCAAAGAAGACCGCCTGCACCTCGTAGCCGAAGCTCTGGGCCATCTTGATCCACTGGCGGCGCTCATGGATTGACAGGTTGGTGGCGTCCACGTAGTTCCACGGCATGCGTGCGATGAGCCTGGCCCTCAACAGCGACCGCAGGGTAGAGAAGACCAGCCCCTGGTAACGCTGCTCCTCCACATCGTCGAAGAGGATATTGCGCAGCAGGTCGCTGGAGAGCGGCGTGACCCCGCGGCGCCTGAACCAGGTGGTCTTGCCAGAGCCGGGCAGGCCGATGGCCAGCACCACGTACCCTTTGGGAGCCTGCGGCGATCGCTCGGCAGCCTCGGGCTCCGGCGGAGGCACGGAGGCCAGTTCCGGCTGCGTCTCGAGCTCGAGCCGGCCTGAGTCGGCCGGTTCGAGCCATTCGTGCTTTGCGGGCCACTGCGGCTTTGCGGGCCGTGCCGGCGGCGCAGGCCTGTGCGCCGGAGGATGGGTCACGCGGGGCTGCTGAGCCGGCGCTGCGGTCGGGGCATCGTCTGGATAGAAAGGAACCAGCGGAGCCGGTTGATTCGATGGGAGTTCCTGGCCAATCTTGCCTGTGGATTCCGAGGTATTGGGGGTACGTCTGGAGCGTCTTCTCATGCCGCCTTCAACCTATGCATAGTGATACCCGAATACCATACTTCCCTTGGGCGCTGCAAACACAGCATTTTCACAGATTACTGACATTCGGGACCACAAAGTCTGATTCGGCCTGACTATCAGGCCGCAGCCCTATGTCCGCCGAGGCGGATTCGTCCGTGGGGTACTGCAGGGAGGGACGACCTTCCTCCATGGCAGAATACCGTACTTTTTCTGTGAAAATGCTCTGCTGTGCACTCCATCACATACAGTTCCGTACCTGGATAGGCATCCTAGCGGTGAGCGGTTTTTCGTGCGGAATCGGGAATGAAAGGGTTTTCATTTCGTCCCCGCGGACGAGAGTGTTACGATCAAGAGTTTGGTGGAATTGCCTTCTGGGCGGCTCCAGCCGCCGAACGCAGCAAATCCGAACAAGCTCAAACCACAGCCTCACCGACTACTAAGGAGAAATCACACATGGCAGTAAAGGTTGGTATCAACGGCTTCGGCCGCATTGGCCGCAATGTTCTGCGCGCCGCGCTCGGCAAACCCGAGATTGATTTTGTCGCCGTCAACGACTTGACCAGCCCGGCAACGCTGGCGCATCTGCTCAAGTACGACTCGATCCTGGGCAACCTGAAGAATGAGATCACTGCCGGCGAGGACTTCATCTCCGTCGATGGCAAGAAGATCAAGGTATGGGCCGAGAAAGACCCGGCTAAGCTGCCCTGGGCTGACGTTGGAGCACAGGTGGTGATCGAATCCACCGGCCGCTTCACCGACGCCACGGACGCCAAGAAGCACCTGGGCGCGACCGTGAAGAAGGTCATCATCTCCGCCCCGGCCAAGAACGAGGACCTGACCATCGTGCTCGGCGTCAACCAGGACAAGTACGATCCGGCCAAGCACAACATCCTCTCCAACGCCAGTTGCACCACCAACTGCCTGGCGCCCGTGGTCAAGGTAATCCTTGAGACAACCGGCCTCGTCTCCGGCATCATGACCACCATCCACAGCTACACCAACGACCAGGTCATCCTTGACTTCCCGCACAAGGATCTGCGCCGTGCCCGCGCCGCCGCACTGTCGATGATTCCAACCTCTACCGGCGCCGCCAAGGCCCTCAAGCTGGTGATCCCCGAGACCGCTGGCAAGCTGGACGGCTTTGCCATCCGCGTCCCAACCCCCAACGTCTCGCTCGTCGATTTGACCTACATCGCCGAGAAGCCCACCTCGGCCGAAGTCCTGAACGCTGCCTTCAAGGCCGCCGCTGAGGGCAAACTGAAGGGCATCCTGGGCGTCGACTCGAACCTGCTGGTCAGCTCCGACTTCAAGGGCGACAGTCGCTCCTCGATCGTGGACACGCCGCTGACCAAAGTGGTCGGCAACCTCGTCAAGGTGCTGAGTTGGTACGACAACGAGTGGGGCTACTCCTGCCGCGTCGTCGACCTGATCGGCTTCCTGGCCCAGAAGGGCTTGTAAAGAAAGTTGACAGTGAACAGTGCACAGTGAACAGAAGCAACCCACCGTGCACTGTCCACTGGTCCACTCTTCACTGATCCATGACAACTGACCACTGTCCACTGCTTTTGAGGAAGGCCCCCATGCCCAAGCTCTCCATTCGCGACATCGATCTGGCCAACAAGCGGGTCTTCATCCGCGTCGACTTCAACGTGCCGCTCACTGAAGACGGCTCGACCATCACCGACGACACCCGCATTGTGGCCACGCTGCCCACCATCGTCTACGCGCTCCGGCACAAGGCCAAGGTGATCCTGGCCTCGCACCTGGGCCGTCCCAAGGGCAAGCCCAATCCCAAGTACTCGTTGCGCCCGGTGGTTGACCGGCTCCGCGAATTGCTGGACAAGGAACTCGGCGAGAGCGTCAACGTGGCCTTCTCTCCGGACTGCATCGGCGAAGTAGCCGGCGAAATGGCCCGTCAGCTCGAATCCGGCCAGGTGCTGCTGCTGGAAAACCTGCGCTACCACCCCGAGGAAGAAGCCAACGATCCGGCCTTCTCCAAGGCGCTGGCCTCGCTGGCCGAGGTCTACGTCAACGACGCCTTCGGCTCCGCCCACCGCGCCCACGCCTCGACTGAAGGGATTACGCATTTCCTCTCCCCTGCCGTCGCCGGCCTGTTGATGGAAAAGGAGATCACCTACCTCGGCAAGGCCCTTGAATCGCCCGAGAAGCCCTTCGTTGCTATCATCGGTGGCTCCAAAATCTCCGGGAAGATCGACGTCATCGATAACTTGCTAGACAAGGTCGATACGCTGGTCATCGTCGGCGGCATGGCCTACACCTTTGAGCGCGCCCTGGGAGTTACGACGGGTAAGTCGCTGGTCGAAGAGGACAAGATCGATATGGCCAAGGAAGCCCTCGACAAGGCCAAGGCAAAAGGCGTCAAGCTACTGCTCCCTGTCGATAACATCCTGGCCGACAAGTTCGCCCCCGACGCCAAGACCCAGGTCTGGGACTGCTCGGTCAACTTCCCCGCCGACTGGCAGGGCCTGGACATCGGGCCCAGGTCGATCGCGGCCATTGAGGAAGTGGTTTCGACTGCCCGGACGATTGTGTGGAACGGCCCGGCCGGCGTCTTCGAGTTTCCGCGCTTCGCTGTGGGCACCAACGCCATCGCTCACGCCGTCGCGGCTAATCACGCGGCCATCTCCATCATCGGCGGCGGCGACTCGGTCTCGGCCATCAACCAGGCCGGCGTCGCCGACCAGATCACCCACATCTCCACCGGCGGCGGCGCTTCGCTTGAATTTTTGGAAGGCAAGAAACTCCCCGGCGTGGAAGCGCTGACGGACAAGTAGCAATTCGCGGCCGATCTGGCCCCCGCGCCAGAACGGCCGCAGTCTCTGGAAATATCCGCGTTGTGCATGCTATCGTCTGGCAACAAAATTCCATCAACCGAGATTTTTTGAGGAATTCCAACAAATGCCCCGTAAAGCCCTGATTGCCGCCAATTGGAAGATGTACAAGACGCCTGCCGAAGCCAAGTCCTTCGTCGATGCTTTCTTACCCCTCGTAGCCGGCCACAACCGCGACGAGATCGCCCTGTTCCCTTCTCCCGTGCTTCTGCCCACGGTGATTGCCGCCGCCAAGGGCTCGAACGTGGCTGTCGGCGCGCAGAATATCCACTTCGCCGAGGAGGGCGCGTACACCGGCGAGACCTCTGTTGGCCAGCTCCAAGCCGTGGGCGGAACGCACACGCTGATCGGCCACTCCGAGCGGCGGCAGTACTTTGCCGAGACCGACGAGATCGTCAACAAGAAGCTGCACACCGCGCTGAAGCACGGGCTGATTCCCGTGGTTTGCATTGGCGAAGTGCTGGCGGAGCGCGAGGCGGGCAAGACGGCCTCAGTGCTCAAGACGCAGATCACGGGAGCTTTGGCCGGCATCACGGCAGAAGCGGCCGCGCCGATTGTAATTGCTTACGAGCCGGTCTGGGCCATCGGAACCGGCAAGACCGCCACGCCGGAAATGGCCGTGGACGCGCACAAGATCATCCGCGCCGAGGTGGCCAAACTGCTGGGTCCCGCCGTCGCAGCGGCCATGCGCATCCTCTACGGCGGCAGCGTGAAGCCTGACAACGCCACGGCGCTGATCGGCCAGGAAGAGATCGACGGCGCTCTGGTGGGCGGCGCCAGCCTCAAGCCCGACTCCTTCACGGCCATCGTCAAGTACTGATCTCTGCCGAGCCACCTGTACGGCCGCGAATTCAACTTCGCGGCCATACGCATCCTGGCTCATGGTCCAGTTCCCGGCTTAAAACTTATCTTTGCTGCCGCCGCCGCACAGTTCGACCGCATGGTTAAGCGCCTTGGCGACGCGGTCGGCAAGCGTGGCGTCGGTGAAACGGAAGACATCCTCCTCGCCCTGCGATGAACGCACGATGAGCGCTGTGACGGAGGGGCTGGTGGATACGGTGATGATGTTGGGGTGGCCGTTCTTCGCGGACCATTCGGTTTCAGCCTGTTCGTAGGGCTTGACCACAATCTCCTGGACATCGCGCAGCGAGAAGACGCTATCCTCATCCGTGTAGGTTTTACCACCATTTGTCGCCTTGCGATGGAAGGAGATACGGCACTGGTTCTGGTCGGCAACAACATTGCCAATTTCGGATGTGAGTGTGTCGGTCCATGTGCTGCCGTTGCTTGTGTCCTGGCAAAAATCGCCCCAAGCGACTTTGCCGAGGCCGTTCAGCTTGTCCTGAATAAATTGCATGGACTCGGCGAGGGATGGACCGCTGGCGGCAGACACGGCAACGGGCGCGGCGGCAGGCGCGGCGACGGGCGGTTGCTCTGCGGGCCTGGCGGCCGTTTCGCCCTGAGCCAGCACCGCGTACAGCTCGGCTTCCGTCGCGCCCGCTTGCTTGAGCGCGATCAGCGCATCGGCGGAGGTATCGAATCTCCCGGTTATAGCGTGGATCTTATACAGGACCACGCTCTCAGGCATTCCTGCCTGTAGCAGCTTCAGCACTTCGGCGTTTGCGGGCGCCTCATATGCCGGCCTAGGCGGAGGCGGAAGGGGCTGTTGTGCATAGAGCGTGAAAACGATTCCGCACAAAAGACTGACTGCAAGCCAGTTTCTCATCTTCATGATTTCGTCTCCTTTTCATTTTCATGTCAACGGAGGAAGCAGGAATTTCTACCCGCTTCTACCCTGGAATGGCCTGCGCCGCGAAGGCCGCCTGCGGCAATCCGGTCCCGGCCTGGTCGGTGGCGCCAGCTCCAAGCCCGACTCCTTAGCCGCCATCGTAAAGTATTAAGCAGTGTCCTCAGACGCGCAGCCGAACGCCGAAATCTGCGGCTGCGTCTGAGGGCTCGATGGGAGAAGCCGGCCTAAAACGTGCCCCTGCTGCCGCCGCATAGCTCCACCGCGTGCCCCATGGCTTTCGTGACACGGTTGGCCGTGTCTTCATCGGTAAAGAAAAAGTAGAACTCCGCTTTCTCCTGCCCTCGCACTATAAGGTCGAAGACAGGCGGATCTACCTTCGCGGTCCAGGTTGTGTGCCCGTTGGCCGCATCATTCTTGTTCTGGCGCTGGTCGCCTGTGGTCAGCGTCACGTCCTGCACATCGTGCAGGCTGAACGAAGCGTCGTCATCGGAGAGCATTACGCCGTCCCGCGTGATGTGGTAGTGATAGCCGATCATGCAGGCCGACGCGTCGGCAACCACTTTGCTGGCCTCGAAGCTGAGCTTATAGGTCCAATTCGTCCCATCGGCACTGTCATGATAGTAAGTAGTCCAATTCAGCCTTCCTTGTTCGTTCAGCTTGGATTGGATGAGCTGCATCGTAACCGCCAGAGACGGCCCGCTATCAGCGGGTTTGGACGCGGGCCTAGCGCTCTGCTGTCCCGACGCTGTAATGGAGAAAATTCCGCAGACCAGAGTGGCAACAAGCCAATGCTTCATTTTCATGTTTCTATCCTTTCCATGCACATCGGAATCGCGTGATACTTCATGTCCCGATTTCAAGCGGTATAACGGTTGTCGTCACCGCGGCACATCCCGGTGCAACGCCTTCACCTGGTAGCCGGCTTTCTTAAGCCGCTTGCTAATCTCCTCGGCCATCATCACGCTGCGGTGCTGGCCGCCGGTGCAGCCGAAGGCCACGGTCAGGTAGCTTTTCCCTTCCTCAACGTAGTGGGGCAGCAGGTAAAGCAGCAGGTCCGTCACCCGGCACAGAAACTCCCTGCTTTGCGGAAACCCGCGCACATACTTGGCCACCTTGGAGTCCAGGCCGGTCAGTTTGCGAAACTCCGGCACAAAGTGGGGATTGGGCAGGAACCGGACATCGAAGACCATATCCGCGTCCAGCGGCACGCCGTTCTTGAAGCCAAAGCTCAGGCAGGAGACCAGCAGGCGCTTGGTCTCCTGCTGGTGGCCAAACCGGGCCTGGATGTGGGCGCGCAGCTCGTGCACGTTGAAGTTCGAAGTGTCGATCAGCGTGTCCGCCACATTGCGGATGGGGTCCAGCAGTTGCCGCTCCTCCACGATGGAGCGCGCCACCGTCTCCGACCGGCCTAGGGGGTGCGGCCGCCGGGTCTCGGAGTAGCGCCGGACCAGCACCGCATCCTGCGCGTCCAGAAAAACCACGCGCGTAGGCAGAAGCTTCCTTACGCTTTTCAGGATCTCCGGAAGGCGGTCGAGAGCCGTTCCCTCGCGGACATCCGCCACGATGGCGGCCTTCTCAACTTCTGCGGACTTGCCCACCAGAGCGGCAAAATCGGGCAGAAGCTCCAGCGGCAGGTTGTCCACGCAACCGAAGCCCAGGTCCTCAAACGCTTTGAGCGCCGAGGCCTTGCCCGCGCCGGAGATTCCGGTGACGATGACCAGTTCCTTCTCCGGCTTCTTCAACGACTTGGCTGATTTGACGACGGCACGCGGCGATTTCGCCCGGTGCGCCGGTTTTGAAGGCGTCATGCGCTCATGCTACACCGAAGGGCCGGTCTCAGCCACCGGACGCGGTTACCCGGTATCCCACAAGCTTGATCCCCCGCGCCGCCGCGACCCGCGCTAGGACGGGACTGCACCCGGAATCGGGATCAGGCGGATGCACGCTAGGGAATCTCCACCAACTCCATCTGCCCGTCGCGCCGGCGGTGGAGCACAAACATATCTCCGGCAGGATTGCGGAAGATGAGCAGGTCGCGGTCGCGGAATTCCGCTTCCTTCACAGCCTCCTCGACGGTCATGGGCCGCAGAGCAATCGCCTCGCCGTTCTTGAGGATGTGCGGCTCAACCACCGTGGCGCGGGATGGGAACGAGTGCACGGCGATCGACGCGCGGGGCTTGGCGGCGCGGGTCGGCTTGCCCTCCCCAGCGGCAGCCTCCGGTTGAGCGGGTCGAGCCTTGGGCCGGGTCACCGGGGGCGCGGTGAGCACCTTCTCCTCCTTGGGCAGGCGTTTGCGTTCCAGACGCCGGTCCCGGTAGCGGCGCGCCTGGTTCTCGGCGTGCTCCATCGCCTCCCGTAGCGCCGCGTCCAGAGTGTCGGCCTTGCCCGTGGCCGCAATCGTCTGTAGCCGCGCCTGTATGGTCACCTCAACAATCTGCACGTGCCTCTGCGCGCCGAAGGTGATGCTGGCGCGGGCAGTATTGCCCAGAATGCGGTCAATGCGTTCCATCCCCTCCTTGGCCTGCGTGCGCAGCGCCTTGGAGATCTTCATTTGTCTGGCGGTAAACTCCACTTCCATGGTCAGCCTCCGCTTCTCGTTCCCGCAGCACTTTCGGCTGGAGAACTACCGATTCTACATCAGCTGCTATTCTCATTAACTTACAACTTCCGGCCCGCCCTGCTCTCCCTTTACCACCGAATTCCGGATCACCGAACCGGCTATGAAATCCGAGGCAAGGAGAGCCCAGTATATGCCGGGAATCAACTTGCTGAAAACGTCAGGGAGAACGCGGCGCGGAAACTTTTGCCGGTGGCGATCGAAAACGGGAAGTACCATTGTTGTCCTTGAAACCGGAGCGCCGCTGCCTAACCAACGCGCAACACGGGCGACGATTATGGGATTAGACGAGTGCCGAAACATCCCGCTCTAGTCGGTTGAGCCGTTCAATTGTCGACTGTACGGCGGGAGCTCCTTCTTTTTTGACTTTTCGTGCCCGGTCAAGTGCTTGTTCTGCAATGCGGCTGACTTCATGCAGCAGCTTGCGGATCTCAACCTCCAGGCGGTCCCGGCTTTCTCGAATGCGATTGAGAACATCGTTTTGTACGCGCGCGCTGTTCGTTTCCAAAAGGTGCCGCAGAAATTCTCGGGCCTCGTTCGTGATCATTTTGCGTGCACCCACAAGTGGCAAAAAGATGTCAGCGAGCCAGCGCAGCGGCGATGGGGGTTGTGCGGTTCCGATGAAGTCCTCGAAAGTGAACCTGGAACGTATGCGGAATCCCATCTCCGGATCGAGCGCATGGGGCATCCGCGTTAGTTCGCTCAGGCCCGCCTCTGCGAGCTTTTTCAGAAAGTTGTTTCCCATCTCCACAAATCGAAGGGCCACGGCCCGGTATTGGCGCTCGCCCTCCTCCTGCTCAGGTTTGAGCCAAGGCATAACCTTGCGGCGCGCGATCTCCTGGGCAAGGCGCATCACTCGACGCCGATAGCGCGGGCCAAAGCCGAGGGGCACGGACGGTAATTCTATGCTAAATTCCGCTTCAGATTCGTTCCATGCGGAATTGAAGAACTGCTTGTGCCTGTCACCAAAGAGGTCCGAAATCCGATGCTGCTCCGCCATAAACAGGAAATTCAGCTCTTGCATGGAGCGCTCGGCCTCGCTGATGGTCTCCTTCATGAGCCCGATGCGCCGTTCGGATTCTTCGATTGGGCGCAGTAGCGCGTCACGGTCCTCACTGATAATAGCCAGGAGTTGCTCGCTTAGGCGCTGGAGGCCGCGGTCGCAAGCGGCGCGAACAAGATCTCTGCCCGAGTCCTCGACGAGGTGATGGAGACTCGCCAGCAGCTTTTCCCAATCCCGCAACGGACCTCGGTTTTCTATCCGTTCGGCGGCACTCACCTCAAGAACCTCGCCCATCGGGCGATACAACCGCTTTTCCAGGATCTCGCGCGTGAATTTGACCGCCGCGGCACGCTCTGGATCGCTGGTGCGGTCGGCTTTGTTGATGACCAGGATTAAATCCGGAACTTGGTTGCCGACTGCTTCCACCAGCGCCAACTCCTCGCCTGCAATCGGCGGATCGGCTCCGACCACCACCAATGCTGCATCAATGTGAGGAATGAATGCCTGCGTGGTTGCCGTATTTACGGTGAAGACTGAGCCCAAACCCGGCGTGTCCACAAAACACATGCCGGACGACAACATAGGGCTGGGCACGAATACTTCCGCGCCGTCCACGGCCTTCTTGTTTTCCGGGTTAAGTTCTTCGGTCACGTACTCCTTCAAGTCGGGCATGGCAACGTCCCGCCAGGATGCGTCTCGCATGCGAATGCGCGCGTGAAGTTCGTCGCCAAACCGAATCACGGTGGGCACCGCCGTGACCGGAACAAACCCGGTGGGGAGAACTGCGCGACCGACCAGGGCGTTGAGCAAGGTGGACTTGCCGCGTTTCACCTGACCAACACAAGCTACATAGAAACGTCCTTCGGAAATTCGCGTTGCGAGCTCTCGTGCTTCCCCGGCGACAGGCTCAGCCCCAATTCCCTGAGCCAGTCCGCCGAGTCGCAACAGACGGGAGGCGCCATCCGCGGAGTCTGTCATGGCTTGGCCTTCGATTCAGAAGCCGCGCCCAACTCCTGCCGCAGATAACGTTCCATGCTTCCAGCCATGGAACGAAGTTCGTTGATCACCCCATTTAGCCCTTCTACCGCATCCTCGGGGACGGCCCCGCAGCCGCGCATATATCTGGGCTTGAGTTCCTCGATCGCGATGTCCACAAATCCAAGGTCTGTCAGCAGCGATCGTGTTACAGGAATCTCCGGAGGTTCCGGCTTGATGTGTTGCCAGGCCAGAGTTCGCAGCAGTTCAGACCGGAGATGGATTATATGGTCTTCTATCACGCGTGCCTGTGCCGGAGTTATGTCTACCACGTAACGGGGAAACGGAGATTGCGATGTTGCGGAATAGAGAGCGTGTTCCATGTCGCAGAGCAAGCTGTCAATGTATTTGCACGTGATGTTCAGGCGTCTCCGCTGGGCATCGTTCAGTTTCCCAGGGAATCGCGTTCTGACGATCTCCGATTCTGATTCGGGCATGACTCCTCCTCCCAATCAATGCACGATCATGACCGGACAATGCGCATACTTGAGAACTCGCTCCGAGTTCGAGCCCAGCATCCAGCGATGAAGGATGGTGTGGCTGCGCTTGCCAAGAACAATGAGGCTGGCCTGGATGGCGTCCGCCCGGTGAAGAATCTGTTCCGCCGGGTGGCCCACGACAATATCGGTCTCAAGATCAATCTCCTTTTGCCCGGCGCGCTCGCGGAGCGGCACGAAACAGCGCTCATAGCGTTCGCGCGCGTCTTCAAGAACGGCGTTGAACTCCGCGCTCTCGGCAGGCTCCGGCGGTCGGATTACAGCCACAACGTACAGCTTGGCTTTCATATCCCCCGCCATCGAAAGGGCAACATCCAAAGCGTGTTCCGCATGCGGAGACGCGTCGAATGCAACCAGTATCCTTTGAAATCCAACAAAAACTGTGCTTCCCATGGACTTTTGACCTATACCTCTTCTGCGGCGGCCTGCCGCTGAATTGCTTGCTCCGATTTCTTGCTTGTTAGCGCATGGGGAAGAAGATGCCGGGGCAAAAAGAACGAGTTAGCAATCACGGTCGGAATCACGGCGCTTGCGATGACCGTGCCCACCAGGTAGGAATACTGGGCCTGGGTAATTATATTATGACTCAGGCCAAAGAGCGCCGAGATGGTGCCAAAGGTGAGGCCGGTCGACATCATCAGCGTGTAGTAGGTTCCGGAGTTGCCTTCGTAACGGTGCGCCCGGACTGCCGGAAACACAACCGCAGCCTTGGTCAGCATCTTCGCCATGAACAGGATGAGCATGGTGGCGGGAGCTGCAATCAGCGCGGGCACCGAGACAAACGATCCGGCGCGAATGAAGTAGAACGGCGTGAGCATTCCGAAGGTCAGCGTGCGCAGGCGGCGGATGAGCGCGTGGTCTTTGCCCACTGTTCCCGCCAAGACCATGCCGATCAGGTAGGCCGGGAGCACCGCTTCGCTGCCAGCCCAGACGGCCAGTCCGCCCAGGGCAAAGAGAAGAAAAAGGATGTACTTGGCTTCGAGTTCGGAGACGCGCCCGCCGTACTTCCTGAAGAACCGCGGCGTGAGAAAAGGCAGGACTAAGAAGACCGCGACGGAAACCACGACAAAGATAAGCGTCTTGATGGTAAACGGGGAGAAGATCAGTCCCAACGCAATCACCGTTCCGAGGTCATTGATGAAGCACGCGGCAAGGATAGACTTACCGTACTCAGTAACATTGAAACCAAGTTCCAGCATTACGGCATAGACCACGGCCACCGAGGTCGTGGAAAGAGCGACGCCGCAAAGCCAACTGGGCATGATGGGCCATCGCAGCACGAAATGCGCGATGGCCGTGCAACCGAGAAATGGGCCGAAAAATCCCGCCAGTCCGATGACCAGCGTTTCGCGCCACTTGGTTTTGAAGATGGCGGGATCGAGTTCCGCGCCGGCAAGAAACGTCAGAACGATGGCCCCGGTTCCCGCGAGAAAAGCGATCCACTGCGTGTTGCCGAGCAGTCCGCCTTGCACAAGGAACACGCCGATGACCAGTTGGGCCGCCGTGCCTACCACGATTTCAGAAAGCGCCGTGGATATCCTGAACCAGATCGCCAACAGCGTTGCAGCCAGCGCCAACCCCACCCATAGAGCAGACAGAGCCCAAGTATTCGTCATCAAAGCAAACTCCTCAATTGTCGTTCAGGGAACTGACCGGGACATAACTCCGCAACAGGATTCCCTGTCAGGAGTTATCATCTGTCCGGCCTATTGGGTAGACAGCGGTTAAAGGTGAACTCCCTCACCGTAACCAACACTTCATTACACACCATTTGGCGCGCTGTCGTCAAGAACTGGACTCGAACAGCAGAGGCGCAGGCCAGCAAACATCGAAGACCTTAGGCCTGATTTCGCAGTGATTTGGAGGTTGGCGAAGGCCGTGAGTGGAATGGAGATTTTCCCCACCCGGATTTTGAAAGGCAGTGGCTTATAGCACCCTTATCGAACCCGGACTGGACTGTCACTGTTATTGCCAACACTCGATAAGTCCTTGGGAATGTATGGCGGGGACGACGAGGCTCGAACTCGCGACCTCTGCCGTGACAGAGTCTAATTACTATTAGAATCATAGAGTTACGGTAGAATTTGCAGCGCTCGAAGAAGCCGTAAGTCCTTTAGAGAGCATAGGGGCTTGGAAATTGTACCTTCGTTTGTACCTTTATCTTGGTTTCTCACTTCGCTCAACTCACTGGAAACTTGCAGGATAAAGCGCCGGGAACCAGCGCTCCACATCTGCGATGGGGAAGCCCAGGCGCACTGGCACTCCCGGTCCGGCGGATGGGAGAACCCATTGCCGGCATTTGTACTGGGTTCAAGTGTTTCGAAATCAATATCTTGAGCAGAGTGATTGCGTACAGAATGCCGGATAGATTGCCGGTTCAGGTTTCATGAGCAGATAGGAAGAACGACCTGCCCAAACCAGCTTAACCTTGCAAATCACGCATAATGCGCATAATATACAAGGATGGTTCCACGATCTGTTGCCAAGACAATCGAGCAGGCCCTCAAAAGACAAGCGGCTGTGGCGATCATCGGGCCGCGGCAGGTTGGGAAGACCACCTTGGCGCGGTCGATTGCCGACTCGCACCCCGGAGCACTTTATCTGGATCTGGAAGCACGAGGGGACCGGGAGAAGCTGATCGAGCCGGTTCTCTTTCTCCGCCAATATGAGAACAGCCTGGTCGTGCTGGACGAAATTCATCGCGTCCCGGAATTGTTCAGCTCACTTCGCGGCATCATTGATCAAGGCCGGCGCACGGGCCATGCCACGGGCCGTTATCTCATTCTCGGTTCCGCATCCATTGATCTGCTTCGGCAGTCTGGAGAAAGCCTGGCTGGACGCATTACCTACATTGACATGGGGCCGTTTTATACCCTGGAGCTCCCTGCAAACGAGCCCACGTTGCTCCAGCTCTGGCTACGAGGAGGTTTTCCCGGCAGCTATTTGGCCGAAGACGACAGCACAAGCCTACGCTGGCGCACGGATTTTATTCGTACCTATCTGGAGCGAGACGTACCTCAGTTTGGACCCCGCATTCCTGCCGGTGTCCTGGAGCGGCTTTGGACGATGCTGGCGCATGGCCAAGGCACTTTGCTGAATACCTCACGGTTGGCCGCTGCGCTCCAGATCTCCGCATCCACAGCCCAGCGCTATATCGACCTGCTGGCAGACCTGCTGCTGGTTCGCAGGCTGCCACCCTTTCATCGAAACGTCGGCAAACGGCTGGTGAAGTCGCCCAAGGTGTATGTGCGTGACAGTGGCCTTGTTCACGCATTGTTGGGGATCAAGACGTACAACGACCTTGCAGGCAATCCAGTAGCAGGCGCTTCATGGGAGGGTTTTGTGATCGAAAACCTGATTCAGGCGGCGCCTGAGCGCACTGTGGCCAGCTTCTATCGTACTGCCGCCGGAGCGGAGATCGATTTGTTGTTGGAGATTCCCGGTCAAGGCCTGTGGGCCATCGAGATCAAGCGCAGCCTCGCCGGACGGCCAGAGAAGGGATTTTACATCGCCTGTCAGGATTTGAAGCCGGACCGCCGCTTCCTGGTGAATGCGGGAAGCGGGCAATATCCAATCGACGCGGAGATCACGGCGATCGGACTCCATGAGCTTGCAGCCATGCTGGCCGCACTCGCGGTCTGACAGCCCGTCTTATTCACACGCCAGAGGGCCGAATTCTCAAGTTGCGATCAAGCGCCACAGTTGTGCATTTCATTTCACCGCGTGAAATGATTTGTTTCATGATCCGGGGAGAATGAAACCTCACTGGTCTCGTCGCAATCTCCAAACGGCGCTTCGGGTCATGCCCGTCACTGTGTTGACGGTAGCTAAGACCTGCAAGACCAATCCCTCGACGGCGCTCGTCAAAGCACCGAAGTTGCTCTGAACGGATTGCGGCCTTGCGATCTGGCTCGCCGGAACCAAGTCGTCCGCGGACGTAACGACCCGCATGGACGCGGGTTCCTGTTGGCTTCAATGAGGCCCCGGTGAATTCACCGGGGAAAGCTAGCAGACGGACGTGGACTGTCAGGGTCAGGCCGGGCTTCAATGAGGCCCCGGTGAATTCACCGGGGAAAGGGTCATCCACCGCTTTGACAACAGCAGCGCGCGCCTGGCTTCAATGAGGCCCCGGTGAATTCACCGGGGAAAGGAGCGCGGGTAAAGGCTCCGGGCGCGATAGTCTCCGAGCTTCAATGAGGCCCCGGTGAATTCACCGGGGAAAGCTCCCTTTTCCCTTCGTGACTGCCTGAGCCTTTTTCGCTTCAATGAGGCCCCGGTGAATTCACCGGGGAAAGACATGACGACGGCCAAGGCTGGCCAGGAAGCCATCAGCTTCAAT
>JBKQRH010000219.1:0-3912 GCA_052326045.1 Occallatibacter sp.
CCGGCGAGCTTCTGCGCGGGTCCCCTGGCGCGTCAATCCCTCTCCCGGCAGTCTGGGGTGGCCGATCATCCTCGACGCGGAACGCGAGCGGGTGCGGCGAGGAGGAACAATGAAAACAGTCCAAACGGACCGGCCAGAGGGGATCTGGCAAGGGTATGACGGCGAGTGGATGCATGTCTCCAGGCAACTCGTGGCGCTGGCGGAAGCGATTCCGGCCGAAACATTCACCTGGCGGCCCGCGCCGGGCGTGTGTTCCACGAGCGAAGTCTTCATGCACATTGCACTGGCGAACTTTTATTTGCTGAGTGTCACAGGCCCAAAAATGCCTGCCGACCTCAACTCGTTCGACTTGCAAAAGACGGTGACCGCGAAGGCGGATGTCATCAACTGGTTGAAGCGTTCGCTCGATGCCGTCAAGACCGCGCATGCCGGAATAGGACCCGCCGACCTCCAGCGCAAGGTCAAGATTGGCGGCAGAGATGCGACGGTGGATGGCATGTACCTCCGCATCATGGTTCACGCCAATGAACACATGGGCCAACTGGTGGCTTACGCCCGGGTGAACGGCATTGTGCCACCGTGGTCGGAGATCCCAGGGAAGTAAACGGCCGGATAGCGAGATTTGCGGTTCTCCTGGGAGAGCCGGCTGAAGCGGGGCGTGGGAGGATCGGGCCAGCCGCGCTACCATACGGATTGGTTTCGAAAACAGAGCTGATCTCGCACATCGCGCTATTCGCCGGGCTCGGTGAGAACGAAACCGCGGCGCTCGCACAGAGGGCGGTGGAGCGCCGATTCGCGGGCGGGGAAATGCTGTTCTGGGAAGGCGAAGCGTGCGCCGGCATTTTCCTGATCGCGGAAGGAAGCGTCAAAATCTTCAAGACGTCGCCGGGCGGGCGGGAATTGATGCTGTCTCTGGAGACGGCGCCCTGCACGGTGGCGGAATTGCCGCTGTTCGACGGCGGGCCTTATCCGGCTTCGGTGCGGGCGGTGGATGGAGTAGTCGCGCTATTCGTCAACAAGAGCGACTTCCAGCAGGTGTGCCGCCAGTATCCCGACGTGGCGCTGAAAATCCTGGCGGTGGTGGGGCGGCGGCTGCGCAACCTGGTGGGGCTGGTGGAAAGCGTGACGTTCGGCAGCGTGACGCAGCGGCTGGCGCGTCTGCTGCTGGAGGCTTCGCGGCAAGCCGGCGGGGACGCGTTCGAGCTGCCGCACACGCACCAGGAACTGGCGTCACGGCTGGGGACGGTGCGCGAAGTGGTGTCGCGGAACCTGGCGCGCTTCCGCGCCGAGGGGATGGTGCGGATCGAAGGTCATCAATTGCGGATTCTGGACCGGGCGGGTCTGGAGCGGGAATCGCAGGATCAGTGACAAAACTCACCGCAGAGACGCCGAGACGCAGAGAAAACTGACGAGTCTTGGATCAGCCGTCATCCGAGGCCGGCGCAGATCCCTGCGTCTCTCCCATTCTTCTCTGCGCCTCCGCGTCTCCGCGGTGAGGCCTCTTGCCTTTTCAGCAGACTCCCGGGCTTCCATGCGGACTCCTCACGTCACCAGCCCACGCCGCACCGCGCTGAGGACCAGATCGGCGGTGCTGTGCAAATCCAGCTTGTCCATGATGCGCCAGCGATGCGTTTCGACGGTGTGGAGGCTCAGGCTGAGGCGGTTGGCAATGTCTTTGTTGCTGTTGCCTTCGGCGAGAAGCTGGTAGATCTGGCGTTCGCGGCCGGTGAGCAGGTCATAGCGGTCGGTGGCTTTGCGGGCATCCTTGAGACGGGCAAAGCCGTTCTGAAAAATGCGGCCGACGGCGGGGCTGAAAAAAGCCAGGCCCTTTTCGACGGCGTGAATGGCCTGGATCAGCTCGTCGCCGGCCGAATTCTTGAGCACGTAGCCGCGGGCGCCGGCTTTGACAGCGCGCAACACGTAGCGCTCATCGCTGTACATGCTGAGGATCAGCACGGCGGTGTGCGGCGAGTGTTTGAGAATCTGGGCAGTGGCCTCGATTCCATTGAGCTCTTTCATGGCGACATCGACGATGGCGACATCGGGCTTGAGCTGCCGGGCGCTTTCGATGGCTTCAATGCCGGAGCTGGTTTCAGCCACGATCTCGAATTCGGGACGGCTTTCCAGAATGTGGCGGAGGCCCTGGCGCATCAATGTATGGTCGTCGGAGAGGAGGATGCGGATGCTCATGACGCAGTGACCTCGGTGGGGGGTTCGATAGCGGGCTGGGGCTCGGGCGGGACGGGAATGCGAAGCGAAATGCGGGTGCCGCGGCCGGGGGCGGAGCGGATTTCGAGCGAGCCACCGGCGTTTGCGGCGCGTTCGCGGATGCCCAGCAGGCCGAGGCCGCGGCTGCGCGAGAGGGCACCGCGCTCTTCGACGGCGAAGCCGCGGCCGTCATCTTCGACTTCGGCAAGGAGGGCGTGAGGCAACTGCCGGACGGAGACTCGGACTTTGGTGGCGGCGGAATGTTTTTCGCAATTATGCAGGGCTTCCTGCACCACGCGGTAGACGCAGGTCTTGGCGGCGTCCGGAAGGCGATCGGCGACGCCTTCTTCGACGAACTCGCAGACGATGGAGTTGCGCCGCAGGAAATCTTCAAGCTGGAACTGAAGGGCCGGGACGAGGCCGAGATCGTCGAGCAGGGCAGGGCGCAAGAGGACGGAAATGTTGTGGACGGTCTGCACGGTTCGTTCGGCTAACTCGCGGGCGCGAGCCAGGCGTTCGCGCAGCGTGGCGGTCTGACCGGCGACGGCCTGGGCGCGCGTGATTTCAATCTGGAGCAGGGCCAGCGACTGGCCGATTTCGTCGTGCAGTTCGCGGGAGAGTTTGCGCCGGCCTTCTTCCTCCACCTCCAGCAGCCGCGCGGATAATTGCTGCAATTCCTGCTTGGCGAGTTGAATGGCGGCGAAGTGGGCTTCGGCTTCGCGCTCGAGGTTTTCGGAATGGCGGATACTGGCCAGGGCGACCAGGAAGCTGAGCATCAGGCCGAGGCCGAGCATGAGCAGCAGGCGGCGGGCGGCTTGCTGGCGCGAAGCGGCGAACTGCATTTCTCCTTCCTGCAGCTTCTGCTGGCCGGTGGCGGCGAGATCGAGCAGGGCGCTATACAATTCGCCGCGGCGGGGCACGACCACGCGCTGTAGAAAATCGAATTTTCGCGCATCGGTGTCGCGCAGCATGGATTGCGGGACGGGGTCTACGGCGGCCCAGAAATCGCCCAGGCTCTTGCGCAGCCGCGGCACGGTATCGGAGCGGCTGGAATGGCGCGCCAGAAGGGCCAGAGCCTTCTCATCCTGAGCCTTGAGATCTTCCAGTTGCGCTCGCAGGATGTCGGCCTGGGCCGGTGTGGTGTTGATGAAGTAATCGCGGACGTAGTTTCCGGCCAGCCACAGGTCGCGGCGGAGGGCGGCGAGGGCCTCGTCCTGACCGGCGTAATTGCGGTAGATTTCGAGATGCTGTTCGGAAACGTTGAGCTGGATGCGGTAGGCCTCGGCGGCAGAAAGCACAAGAACGGCAATCACCGCGCCGTAACCGGCGCGCAGCACAGCCCGTTTGCTAAGCCCGGCAAGCACCCTCACTGACATCGTAACCCTTTCCCTTCATTCTGGGCGGCGGCCGGGGTGCGGGAGAATACGATTCTTGCCGTATGGACCGTGCCGGAGGTGTGCCGTAGGATTGAAATATCCACGGTTGTGACGGTCCCTAATGGCGCAGGGACGGTCATGACGCAAGTACATAGCTGTTGCCCTCCCGGGCAGCTTCTATTAAGGGCAGGCGAGTACCTGCCCTTTCTTTTTTTTGTCGACTAATCCACAAGCGGCTTACACTGAACAAGGGCTCCAGCCTTGATCTCCCTCCGGGATATGGAAGCCGGAAGACAGGAGCCAGAAGACAGAAGGCTTCGGCGCAAAG
>JBKQRH010000220.1:0-25214 GCA_052326045.1 Occallatibacter sp.
CAGCGGGGCGTAGATGTCCTGCGTCTCGCGTGCGATGGCTTCCTGGCGGTCGGGCCGCAGGTGCTCGAGAGTGCGCATGTTGTGCAGGCGATCGGCCATCTTGATGAGCACCACGCGCACGTCCGAGCCCATGGCCAGCAGCATCTTGCGTACGTTCTCGGCCTGGCGGTCCTCGCGGTTGGCAAACTGGATCTTGTCGATCTTGGTGACGCCTTCGACGATGTGGGCCACCTGATCGCCAAACTCGGCTTCAATTTCCTCATTGGTGGCGGGCGTGTCCTCGACCGAGTCGTGCAACAAACCGGCAGCGATGGCCGTGGCGTCCAGCTTCATCTCCGCCAGCACCTCAGCCACCTCCAGCGGGTGGACAATGTAGGGCTCGCCGGAGGCCCGCATCTGCCCCTCGTGATGCTTGACGCAGAACTCCCAGGCCTTGCGGATCAGAGAGATGTCTTCGCTGGGACGGTTGGCGTGGACCTGTTTGAGCAGGGCCTCCAAACGCTGATCGATGGCGCGCAACTCTGCTCCGCGCACAGCAGCCGCCCGTTCCCCCGGAGGAGACGGGGGCGCGCCGGGAACATCTGCCGGACTGGCCTGCCGGACAGTCGCCATACTTTATTATAGGCCGCAAAAGTATGCGGCGCATGAACGGGCCGGGGTTCGATCCTTGGTAAGATGAACCAAACCAAGAGAACACATGACCAAGCCGCGCAATCCACGACCTGTTAGAAACCAAGAGGCGCTCAAAGCCGCCAGGCCCGCAGCCCCTTTTGAAGGGATTCACGAGAAGCCCGCTCCTGGGGCCCGCATCAGCCGCCGCGCCGCCGACCGGTTGCGTAGTGGCTATCTTTGGGTTTACGCCTCCGACATCGAGGCGCTGGAACTGCCTCAGGGGGGCGACGCCAATCCTCCCGCGCTGCTGCTGGTGGCTGACCGCCGCGGACTCTTGTTGGGCACCGCGCTCTACAGCCCCTCCTCGCAGATTGCGCTGCGAATGATCTCGCGGGAGGCCATCGATGAGGCCGCGTGGCTGGAGTTGCTCGCGGCCCGTCTGCGGCGGGCGATCACCCGGCGCAAGCCGTTGCTGAACGAGCAGAACGACGCCTGCCGGTTGTGTTTCAGCGAGGCCGACGAGTTGCCCGGCCTGGTGGCGGATAAGTACGGCGAACTCGTAATTCTACAACTGCTGACCAAAGGGCTGGACTCCGCAGGAGTGCGGGAGACTTGCGTGCGCGTGCTGCGCGAGGAACTGGCGCCGGCGGCGATTGTGGAGCGGCCCGACCCGCGGATGCGCGAGTTGGAAGGTCTGGCCGCGCCCAGCTCCGAACCCCTTTTTGCCGAAGACGCCGCCAATCCGGCCACCAGCACCCAATTCCGACTCAACGGCCTCAAGTTCCACTTCGACGCCAATGCCGGACAGAAGACGGGCGCCTTCCTCGACCAACGTGCCAACTATGCCGCCGCTCAGGAGTGGGCGCGACAGCTGGGCGCCACCGGACGGGCGCTCGACGTTTGCTGCTACCAGGGCGGCTTTGCCCTGCACCTGGCTCAGGTTTGCCGTCAGGTCACGGGCATTGACGCCTCCCGCGCCTCGCTGGAAGTGGCGGAGCAGAACCTTGAGGCCAACCGTCCGCAGCTCACCGCACAGGTGGATTGGGTGGAGGGCGACGCCTTTCAGATCCTGCGCGACTGGTCGGACGCAGGCGAGAGATTCGACGCCATCGTCCTCGATCCGCCCGCCTTCGCCAAAAGCCTGCGGGCTGTCGAAGGCGCGCTACGCGGCTACAAGGAGTTGAATCTGCGCGCCCTGAAGATGCTGCGCCCCGGCGGCCTGCTGGTGACCTGTTCCTGCTCTCACCACGTGAGCTGGGCAGAGCTGGAGGCCTCTGTGGCCTCGGCTGCGGCGGATGTTCCCCGGCGCGTGCGCCTGCTAGAGCGTCGCGGCGCCGCTCCCGACCATCCAGTGGTGCTGAATCTGCCGGAGACCGAGTACCTGAAGTACCTGGTGCTGGAAGTGGAATAGGCCTGGGGCTTCAGGATGCCCTGGCTGGCTTGCCGGTGCGGCTAACCCTCATTTCTCGCGAGATATACGGATATCCGGGAACAATTCACTCGTGGGCAGCGTAGATGAGATTGGCGCGGCGGGCATGGATCGCCGTTGCGCCGGTGATTGCAAAGGAGAATCCCATGCGGAAGTTCGTCAGCGTTGCCGGCTTGGCTACAATGCTATGTCTTGCCGTTTCAGGCGGTTTTGCCAAGACGCCCTCGCCTCCCAAGAGCGGCTCGGGCACGATCGTGATCGTCTTCAAGGATGGCCACCGGCAGAGCTTTAATCTCTCCGATATTGAACGGGTAGAGTTTTCCGCGGCAACTGCCGCGGCCGATGAGACGGGAACCGCCAACTCCCTGTTGCCGTCACGCGGCCGTTTCCTGGGAAAGTGGGAGGTTGGCGATGGAGCGGGAAGCAATTTCTTCATCACTCTCTACGACGATGGCGACGCTCGGAAGTCAATCGGCAACACACACGGCAAGTGGGTCTACGTAGACGGCGAGGCGCGCGTTACCTGGGATGACGGCTGGCAGGATGTGATCCGCAAGGTCGGCTCCCGGTACCAGAAGTTCGCCTACAAAGAGGGCAAATCGGTCACGGATACGCCCGACAACGTCACCGACGCCCACAGCACCACTCCGCATCCCATCTAGGTAGAACCGCCAGCAGCCGCTGGAACCAGGAGCGCCGTGCCGGAGCGGAGCACGTCTGCTTCCCCTTGGATGCGGCTGACCGCAGCTCGGCCAGCGTTTCTTTCACCAGCGCCCGCAACGACTCGGCCTCAAAGGTGCAAGAGCGCAGATAGGCTGAGACGGTGAGCCCGGCCTCCGCGGCGCGCCTATGTAGTTGCGCGCATTCCGCTTTGCTCAGCCGGATGGTGATGCTGGCGCATTTCAGACTCCGATCAAGCTCCGTGGCCAGACCCTGGGTGGCCTCGGGTTCAGCGTCTCCGCTGGTTGGAACAGCCGCATACGTGGTTGCCGCAGGACCGGCGGGGATGGCAGCCGCGGGCAGCGGCTCACGGTTTCTGATTGGCCCAGGATCGGCGATCTGCGTCAGCGAGCGATCGTCGGCATCCGCCGGCCGGTAGCGCGCGTGGGCGCGCAAGGCATGCTCGTAGCTGAGTGTTGCAACGTCGTCTTCAAGACCGTCGTCGCTCCATGTGGGACCGGGATCCGCCGCGGCGGGCGCGGGCGAGGCCAGCGCAGCCAGCATGCCCACAAAGCTGGATGAAGCGGATGGGGGCGCGAGTTTCCACCCCTGCGACAGAGACCCGTCCCCCCACCCCGGCGAATAAGATCCGTTCGCCAGGAACCCCGAGCCGCCGGGGGCCCCGGATTTTTCTGCCGGTTGCTGCATGGCTTGGAACATACTACGAGGGCGGCCGCGAGCGAGAGGAATTTCCCCTGCGAAAGGCCGAGCAGATATCGGATAAGGAAACGCCTGTTGCCAGTCCCAAAATGAAACCGCTCATCTGGTCGCCGAAGCAAAGCTGCGCGCGGTCATTTCAAACAACTTCGCATGTCTCCGGGTCGGGGAGTATCCGTCCAGGAAGCCGCAACAACTGAGTCACGGTATCGGCGCTCATGGGGCGGGCGAACAGAAAGCCTTGCCCGTAGCGGCAGCCCAATTGCCGCAGCAGACGGTACTGTTCGCGAGTCTCTATGCCTTCGGCCACCACATCCATCCCCAGCACCCGGGCCAGTTCGATGATGGTGCGCACAATCTGCAGCGGTTGGTCTCCGTCGGTCATGCGGCCTACGAAGGAACGGTCGATCTTGAGCACGTCGAAGGGAAAGGAATGCAGGTGGTTGAGCGAGCTGTAGCCAGTGCCGAAGTCGTCCATCAGCAGGGAGACGCCGAGCCTGCGCAGGCTGCCCAGCACCTCCATGGCAGTATGCACGTTTGGAATCAGGCTGAACTCGGTCATTTCGAGACCGAGTTGGTGGCTGGAGATGCCGGATTGGAGCAGCAACGCCTCCACGTGGTCAGCCAGTCCTTCGCGGGAGAACTGGCGCGCGGAGAGGTTGACGCAGACCCGCAGCGAGCCGTGGCGGGAATCCTCCTGGCACCACTTCCGAATCTGGTTGCAGGCCTCGGCAAGCCCCCAGTCGCCGATGGGCAGGATCAGCCCACTTTCTTCGGCCTGCGGAATGAAGTCCATGGGAGGGATAAGTCCCCGCTCGGGGTGGGCCCAGCGGATGAGCGCCTCAAGGCCAACGATCTTGTGCATGGAGAGATCGACCTCGGGTTGGTAGTGGAGCACAAACTCGCGCTCGTCAAGGGCGCGGCGCAGGTCTGGTCCGGAGGGCCACCTTTTGGGGGCGCTCGCAATGCGTGACCGCCGCAACCCGCGCTTGGCGAAGGCTTTGCGCAGCCTGCGTAGTTCCAACAGGCTGGAAGCCATATCGGCAAGGCTCTCCAGCATGCGAAGCTCGTCCAGGGCCATGCGGCGGCGGGGCTGGCACCCAAAAATGGTCAACACCCCCAGGATTTTACCTTCAAAAGAGCGCACCGGAACGCTGGCAAAAGAGGCCACGTCGAGTCGTCTGATGGTTATCCGGCCACCCTCGAAATGAGGGTGTTCTGAGATGTCCGGAACGATCACCGGACCATCATCAGCGAGCACCATATTGAAGATGGATTGGCTGCGTGGCAGTTCGCGAACGTCTTCACCCCAGTGCGACTTGATCCAGATGCGGCTCTCGTCCGCAAAACCGAGCAGGGCCGTATCGGCCCGGAAGTACTCGGCGGCCAGCCGGGTAATGGCGTCGTAACCGGGTTCCGGCGGGGTGTCGAGAATCCCTATTGAGTTGAGGGCAGCCACCCGTGCAGCCTCCTGTTGACGATCGAATCTGTCGGTCTTCAACTCAGCTTGTGGCATCTTCACCCCGACTCACCACCCCAGTGACGAAAACTGTCGCCGGGAACCTCGGCACAGCGGTACCCCAGGCAGCGCGGTCCCAGTTGCATCCCGCATCTCCCTTATCGGAAGGGATTACCAAGGGCATGAGGTTACTCGAGCGTAATGTCCTTGAGTACCGCCGGGGCAGCCTGTCCCTACTTGCCGATGGCGGGCTGTGCCGTTTCAGTCCACAGGAAGGTGAGCCGGTCGGCATCGTCCTGGATCTGCTGGTCCACACCGACCCCGGCCGAGTGGCCGCCGGCAAGGCTGTAGTGCAGCAGGACCGGACGGCCGCTGGATGAGGCCGACTGCAACAAGGCCGTCATCTTGCGAGCGTGCAGCGGATCCACGCGCGTGTCGCTGTCACCGGTGAAGAACATGACCGCCGGATAGGCCGTGCCGGGCTTCACGTTGTGGTAAGGCGAGTATTTGAGCAGGTAGAAGAACTGCTTTTCGTTCTCTGCCGAGCCGAACTCCGTCGTCCAGTAGGAGCCCACCAGGAATTTCTGGAAGCGCAGCATGTCCAGCAGCGGATAGCCGCACCAGACGGCCGAGAACAGCTCCGGCCGCTGGGTGATCGCCGCGCCCATCAGCAGGCCGCCGTTAGACGCACCCGCGATGGCAAAGTGCTCCGGCGATGTGTACTTGGCGGCAATCAGGTACTCGGCCGCCGCGAACCAGTCGTCGAAAACGTTCTGTTTCTTCTCGAACATCCCCTGCTCGTGCCAGCTCTCGCCGTACTCGCCGCCGCCGCGCAGGTTGGGCAGCGCAAACCAGCCGCCCTGCTCCAGCCACCAGCTCACGCGGGGGTTCCAGATGGGAGTCTCGCTGGAGTTGAAGCCGCCATATCCGGTCATCAGCAAACGCTCCGTCCCATCCCGCTTCAGCCCCTTCTTGCCGGCAATGAACATGGGGACCTGGGTTCCATCCTTCGACTTGAAAACCACCTGTTTCAGTTCATACTGGCTGGAGTCGAATGGGATCCGGGGCTGGAAAAAGACCTCGCGCCTGCCGGTCAACGTGTCCAGCCGGTAGATGGTCGGCGGCACAATGAACGACTCAAAGCTGAAGAAGCCGTAGCGGTCCGTGGTCCGGCCATAGACCCCCGAGGCCGAGCCGATCCCCTCGTACTCGACCTTGCCGGCCGGCTTTCCATCCAGGGCGTAGACCGTGGTCTCAGTCTTTACGTCCTTCAACCGGTTTACGTAAATCTTTCCGCCCACAATCGACCACGCATTGATCACGTCCGGCCCCTCGGGCACGATGGTCTGCCACACGTCGGGCATTGTTCCGGGATCGGCCTTCAGAATCCTACCCTTGGGCGATTTGTAGTCGGTCTTCACATACCACGCGCCCTTGGCGTAGATCGCTTCAAACCTGGAGTCCAGACCCCAGACCAGCACTTCAAAGGGCGAACCCGGCTTGCCACCCCCGCGACTAAGACCTGTCGCTTGGGACCCCGGCTTGGTCAGATCGCGGAATACGATGTCCACGCGCTTGGCCGGCACGCCACGATCAATCTCCACGACAAGGTAGCGGCCATCGTCGGTCACCACACCCCAGAAAAGGTCGTTGCCGGTCAGCAGCTCGCCGCGAAACTCCCGCCCGAACAGCAACGAGTCCGGGGAGTTGCGCGTCCTCAGCACGTGCTGGTACAGCAGAGTTCCCTCCTTGTTGTTGCGCGAGTAGTAGAGGCTGGCCCCATCCGGCGCGAAAACGACATCGAAATAGCGGGCCGTGGGCAGTTCATCCTCCAGCGTCTTGCCGGTCTTCACGTTGAAAACGTGAATGCTGTCCTCGTCCGCACCGCCCTGCTTCATCGAGTAAGCCAGGAGCGTCCCATCCCGGGAAACATCCTCGATGCCGACCGAGGTGTTCGGGTCCCGGCTCAGCTTGGCCGGATCAATCAGACGCTCATCCTTGTTCGTCCACCCATGGCGCACATAGATCGAGAACTGCTGTTCGCCGGCCAGGCGCTTCCTGAAGAAGTAGCTGCCTGCGCGCTCCCATGGTGTGTCCGTCTGCGAGACATTTTCCAGGGCGTCCAGATCGTCCACCACTTGCCCCCGTATGGCCGCCTGCTTCAGATACCGCGCCGTATAGGCGTACTGTGCGTCGATAAATGCCCTCGTCTCAGGGCTCCTGGCGTCTTCCAGCCACCGGTAGCTGTCGGGGATCTTGGTCCCGAAGTGGTCGTCGCTCACCGGCACAGCCTCCGCGGCCGGCGGTGCAGGCAAAGTAATTCCCTCGCGCCCATGTATCGTCTGGGCAACCGCGTTTACCCCAACGATCACCCAAAACGCCATTCCCAATCCAAGAATCCGCTGCATGCAATGCCCTCCTGCGAACAGAATACGCGGGAGGATACCCATCTTTGGGCACTGATTTGCGATGCGAGACCTCGTCCTCGCGCAACCCCGGTAAAATCGAGTCCAGTGGCAGGATCGCAAACAACTCAACCCGACCCGGGCTCGAAAATGGGGGACTCGGAACTGGGGCGCGCGCGTTCGCGATGGGCGCGCGGCCTGGGTCTGCTGCACCCTTCGCACGCGCACACCGCCTTCTCGGCAACCCTCCTGCTGATGGCGTCTACCTTCCTGTCGCGCATCATCGGGCTGGTGCGGGTCAAGTACATCGTCTGGCTTTTCGGCGCCGGCATGGACGCGGACGCGCTGAACGGCGCTTTTGTGCTACCGGACATGATTTCGTACTTTCTGGTCGGCGGCGCGGCCTCCATCACATTTGTCACCATCCTCACCCGCTATCGCGAAACGGGCCGCGAGGCCGAGGGGCAGCGGTCGCTTTCGGTGATTGTGACCACCATGTGCCTGGTGCTGGGCGGGGCCATTGCGCTGGGGGAAATCTTCGCACCCTGGTGGATCCATTTGTGGTTCCACGGCTTCGGAGCCGAAAAAGCCGCTCTCTGCGTGCTTCTGACGCGCATTTTGCTGCCTGCGCAGTTGTGCTTCTTTGCCGGCGGAGTCTTTGGCGCGGTGCTGCTGGTGCGCAAGCAATTCAGCGTGCAGGCGGTAACGCCTCTGATCTACGGACTCGGCACCATAGTGGGCGGCGTGTTGCTGGTGCGCCGCATCGGCGTCTCCTCGCTGGCCATCGGCACGGTGGCGGGAGCCTTTCTCGGGCCGTTTCTGTTGAACTGGATATTCGCGCGGCGGGCGGGCACGCGCTACCGGCTGATTCTCGACTGGCGCGACGAGGGCTTTCGCGAGTGGGTGCGCCTGTCGCTTCCGCTCATCGTCGGAGTCTCGCTGGTGACCGCCGACAACTGGATCATCGCTTACTTTGCCTCGGCAACCAACGGCGCAGTCTCGCTGATGAGTTATGCCAAACAGCTCTTCACCGCGCCCATGGCCGTGCTGGCCCAGGCGGCGGGCGCGGCCTCCATGCCGTTTTTCGCCAGTCTCTGGTCACAGCAGCGCCGCTATGAGTTTGCCACGCAGGTGGCCGACTCGGTCTCGCGCGTGGCCGCGCTCGGGCTGCTGGCGGGTTCGGGAATGATTGCTCTGGCTGCGCCGCTGGTGGAGTTGATCTTTCTCGGCGGACGCTTTTCTTCAGCCGATGCGCGGGAGTTTGCCGCGTACTTCGCCGTCTTTTCCGTCTCCATGTTTCTCTGGTCGGCGCAGGCCATCTATGCGCGCGCGTTTTACGCGGCCGGAAACACGCTCGTCCCGATGGCCGCGGGAACCGTTGTGACGCTGGTTTCGCTGCCCATCTATGCTTCGCTTTACCACTGGCGCGGCGCCATGGGGCTGGCCATCGCTTCGGATTTAGGGATCGCGCTGCAAACCGGAACGCTCGCCTTACTGCTCCACCAACGGCGCATGGTCTCGCTGGCCAGTCTGGATTATGAAGAGTTGGGCCGCTGCCTGCTGGCCGCACTGGCAAGTGGCGTGGGCGTATGGATGGCCATTTGGGGGCTGGGCAGCCTGTTTGGCCAGCATTGGGGTCCGTTCCATCCCGCCCAGATTCGCTGGACTGACTTTACGTTGCTGGCCGTCGGAACGGCGCTTTGGGTGGCGATAGCCAAATGGACTCTGGTAAATACCGGATCGGCGCTGCCCAGGGTCATGATGAAGCGGTTGGGGCTGGGATAAGCGATTTCGAGCTCGTTTCCGGCTCATTTCTTGCTATCTATATTACTTTCTATCATTTACTCAATTTCCGATGCACTTCATTTCCAATTCGTTTCCATCTCGTTTTCTGCATTGTCTCCAGATTCCGAACCGTCTGGAGCCCGCAGTTTGCCGCTCGGAAGGTTCGGCAATGCACCGCCTCATAGACACAAAAGCCCCCGCCGATGCAGGGGCTTTTGCTGGCTTGGGAGCTGAGACCTGCCTACGGCTGGGCCGGCTTGGGCGCTTCAGGCGCCGCCGGAACTCCGGGAACCGCAGGTTTGGCTTCGGACTTGCGGATGTCGATGCCGCCCTTGAAGAAGGCGCCATCCTCGATGCTGATGCGAGCCGCGGCCACGTCGCCGCTCAGAGAGCCCTCGGCGCGGATGTCAACCCGGTCCGAAGCGGAGACATTGCCGCGAATCTTGCCCAGAACCACGATTTCGCGTGCGGTGATGCTGGCTGCAACCTGGCCGTTGCGTCCCACGGTGACGCGGTTGCCAGGTAGGTTGATGCTGCCCTCAACTTTGCCGTCGATGAACAGCGACTCGGTGCCGCTGATCTCGCCCTTGATGAACAGGCCTTTGCCGATGGTGGCCTGGTCGCCGGCCGAAATCGGAGCGCGGCTGGCGGGTTCAGTGGCCGGTGCAGGTGGCACGGGCCGGCTAGATTCCGGCGTGGGAACGGGACTGATCGATCCGGATTGGGTGGGTTTCCACATTGCGTTCACGAGGTTCCTTTTCTGTCCTGCTGGGACGGGGCTGCCAAGGCAGGGGCCACTGCCCTGGGCCTGAGAATTCTGAAGGTGTGGACCGCCGCGCCATTGGCTTTCGGCGACCCCGCATACGGCCACAGTATGATGGTACCCCTTTGCGGTCCGCTCAGACTGTTGCGTTGACGTTATTTTAAGACGGCGGGCGTAAGTTTTTCGAGTACACGGCTGCACCTGAGCGGCCGGCGGCCAACTGGGACGGCAGTGCGGCAGCCCGGCGGAAAGCAAAGTCGCGTTCCGGTTAAGTCCGCAACCGGCCTGGGCTGCGCGGGTTGGGGTTGGCGCCGCAAGCGCGCTCTGGCGTTGCGGGCCGGCGGGCCAACGCTTGCGCTATGATGGAGGGTCCATAAGGCAAGGAGAGCGACAACATGGATAACAACTCGATAGGTGATTTGCTGATCAGGTACGGATGGGTGGTTGCACTCATCCTCGTTTTGATCTTGCATAAGATGGTTTTGCGAGTTTTTTTCGGGACTGTGATCGTCTCGGAGACCGAAATCGGAGTCGTCAAGAAGAAATGGGTATTATTCGGCAAACACCGGACTCTTCCCGACGGCGCCATCGTGGCGCTGAATGGAGAGGCCGGCCTGCAGGCGGATACGCTTGCTCCGGGAATCCATTTTGGCCTCTGGGCGTGGCAGTATACCGTCTACATGGTGCCGTTCACGACCATCGACAGGGGCCATATCGGCATCGTCGAGGCGCGCGACGGCCATCCGCTTTCCGGCGGGCGCGTCCTGGGTAGGACCGTCGATTGCAATGCCTTCCAGGATGCGCGGGCGTTCCTGACCCGCGGTGGCGAGCGCGGTCCCCAGATCTCCATCATTCCCCCCGGAACCTATCGGATCAATACGGCTCTCTTCCAGGTGACTATGGACGAGGTGCTGGAAATTCCAGACAACATGGTCGGAGTGGTGACGACCAAGGACGGCAAGCCGCTGGCGACGGGCGAGATCGCGGGCAGCGAGGTTCCCGGCCACAACATGTACCAGGACGCCGAGGCCTTCATCACCAACGGCGGCCGCAAGGGCTTGCAGGAGCAGGTCATTCTCGCCGGGCGCTACTTCATCAATCCGCGCTTTGCCACCGTTGAAACCAATCCCATGACCCAGGTTCCCATTGCCAACGTCGGCGTGGTCATCGCCTATGTCGGCGATGAGGGCAAGGACGTGACCGGCGACACCTTCAAGCATGGCAATCTGGTGACGCGCGGGCAAAAGGGCGTCTGGGTCGATCCGCTCGATCCGGGCAAGTACCCCATCAACCCCTTCACGCACAAGGTGGAACTGGTGCCGACGGCGAATATCGTCCTCAACTGGGCCACCGGGAAGACCGAAGCGCACAAGCTCGACGAGAAGCTCTCGACCATCACCGTGCGTTCCTCCGACGGCTTCACCTTCAACCTGGACGTAAGCCAGATCATTCATGTTCCCCGCAATGACGCTCCCAAAGTGATTGCCCGCTTTGGCACCATGGCCAATCTGGTGACGCAGGTTCTGGAGCCGACCATTGGCAACTACTTCCGCAATGCGGCGCAGACCTCGGACGTAATCGAGTTCCTGAAGAAGCGCAGCGAGCGGCAGGCAGAGGCGAAGACGGCCATCGCCGCGGCTCTTTCCGAGTACAACGTCAACGCCATCGACACGCTGATCGGGGACATCACGCCGCCGGAAGCACTGATGAAGACGCTCACCGACCGCAAGATCGCTGAGCAGGAGCAGGTGACCTACAAGACGCAGCAATTGGCCGAAGAGACGCGCAAGGACCTGCAGCAGGCCCGCGCCATGGCCGACACGCAAGCCCGCGTCGTCGATTCGGAGCGGAGCGTGACCATTGCCAAGTTCGGCGCCGAGGCGGCCATCGAAGGAGCGCGCGGCCAGGCCCAGTCGAAGAAGATCAACGCCGAGGCCGACGCCAACGTCATCACCACGGTGGGCAACGCTGAAGCGTCGAAGACCCTGGCTGTCGGAACCTCCGAAGCGGACGTCATCAAGTTGAAGATCGAATCGATGGAATCCGGCAACTACGCGCTGGTGCAGGTGGTGCAGGCGCTCGCCGCAAACAAGATTCAGCTCGTTCCGCAGATCGTCGCCGGCGCGGGCGGCAGCCAGGGCGGCACGCTGGTGGATGTGCTGCTGGCCAACCTGATTCGCGACAACATGAAGCTGGGCGGCAGCGCGGCCACGGAATCCGTAGCGCCCGTCGCGCCAAAGGCCGAAAAGAAGTAGCGGCGGATGTTGATTCGGCCCTTCTTGAATGAAACAAATCTTGGTGCCCCACCCTCGCCGCGTTTTTGTTTTTGCGGCTAGGGTGGGAGACCCGTATCAATCTCTCGTTCTAGTCTCTGAATGATCCTTTTGAGCCGCGTGCGCTTTCAGGGCCTTGGCAGCAGCAGCGGAGACCTGTGGAATGTACTGTTCGCCTTCCCTCGCACGCAAATCCTGGACGAACTGCGGCAAGAAGCTCTCAATTTGTTCTCGGCTCGCCGAATCGAGACGTAGAGCAGATATAAACTCTTTAACGCCGGTTTTCACGTTGCCTGCTTCGACGTGGATGAACGCAACTCCAAACATAGCGTCAGCATTTTCAGGCTTGATCCTTAGGACGTGCTGGAATATGGGCAGTGCGTCTTGATGGTTTGATTGAGAATTCGCGTAGAGCAGCAACACCGGGATATCATCCGGGTTGTCCCGAAGCAGCTCTTTGTAAATATCCTCAATACGTTGTCCCCAAGCTTTTCGAGTCGCGTCGCTCATGGGACGTTGCTTGTCATAGGAATAGGCGTATTCCCCGTAGGAATCAGCAAGGAGTAAAAGCGCCTTACGCCGATCCTTGACGCCCTCGCGAAGCGCCTGCTCAATCAATCCAACTCCCCGGTCGTATTCGCTCATGCTGCGGCCCTCGCATTCGCCGCAATTGTCATTCACCAGTTGATCGCCGAGCGCGAGCTTTTGGTCGGCAGTCAGAGGAGCCTGCGTCCAACCGAGTGAAATTAAGAGCAGCAAGCTGCAGAGAATCTGGATGCGTATTCCGCTTCCGCACTTCGACATGGTTCACCCCATTGTCATAGAAATGAATTTAAATGCTGGCCGGGCCCCCTGTCTGGGTTCCCATTCTACACCGGCGAAGATGGCATACTCTTGAGCTATGACTGATAAGGAACTCATCGCGCGCATTGCCCGCTCTGCCGGCGGAAAGGCCGGATACAAGCAACTGGTGCGCGAGTTGTCGCTGGGTGGCGGACGGGAGCGGCGTCTGCTCCTGGAGCAACTGGCGCGGCTAACCGCGCGCGGCGAGCTGGCCAAGCTGGACCGGGAGCACTGGAGCATTCCCCGGCCGCTGGGAATGCGCGACAATCTGGTGGCCGGGCGGCTCGACCTGCATCGCGACGGCTACGGGTTCGTGCGGCCCAACCCGCGCCAGCCAACCAAATCGTCCACCGGCCAGGACGACATCTTTATCCCTCCCAACGAGATCAACGGCGCCATGCAGGGCGACCAGGTGCTGGTCGAGGTCGAACCGCCCAAGGCCGATGGGCGAAGGATGGGCCGCATTGTCCGCGTGCTGGAGCGGCGCAACCCCACCGTGGTCGGCGTCTTTCACTATGCGCGATCAGATCGCTCACAGGGCCATTCGGTCATCCCCTTCGACGAGCGCATGACGCAACCCATTCTGATTCCTGAAGGCTCGGAGCTTCCCCCTGCCAACGAAGTTACGCCGCACCGCGTACTCGGCGACGATACACCAGAAGCGACCCACGACAGCCTCGAAGGCTTGGTCGTCGATGTGGAAATTACCAGTTGGCCGACGCCGACGCGGCCGCCGGTGGGCCGGGTGATCGAGGTGCTGGGCTCGCCGGAAGACTTCGGTGTGGACGTGGAGATGATGATCCGCAAGCACCAGTTGCCGCGGGTATTTCCGGACCAAGTGCTGGCTGAAGCGCGTGCCGTGGCGCATCTCGACGAGGAAGAAGTGGCCAATCGCCGGGATTTTCGCGGCCTTCCCATAGTCACCATCGACGGCGAGACGGCTCGGGACTTTGACGACGCGGTGCTGGTCACCGACCGCCCCGACGGCTATGAACTGCAAGTCCATATTGCCGACGTGGCCGAATATGTGAGGGCGGGGACGGATCTCGACCTGGAGGCGCGGCTGCGCGGAACCAGCGTCTACTTTCCAGATCGCGCTATACCGATGCTGCCGCAGGAGCTCTCGACGGACATTTGCAGCCTGCGCCCCGGCGAAGACCGTCTCGTCCTGAGTTGCATCATGCAGCTCGATTCGACCGGCCGCATCGAGAGCTATGAAATCGTTGAAGGCGTGATCCGCTCGGCAGCACGGATGACCTATACAGAAGTGACCGAAATCCTTGACCAAGACGAAAATCTCAACCAAAACGAAAAAGCGCGGAAGCGCCTCGAAGGCGATGAATCACCCCACCGACGAAGACCTGTCGGTGGGGACCCCGACGGCGAAGCCCGAACGCGCTACGCCGCACTGGTCCCTGATTTCGAGCGGATGCACAAGCTGGCGGTTCTGATGAACAAGCGCCGCGAGGAGCGGGGCTCGATTGACTTCGATCTGCCCGAGCCGGTCATCGAGTTTGACGAGGCTGGCCAGATGCGCGGCGTCACCAAATCCGAGCGCACCTGGGCCAACCGGCTGATCGAGGAGTTCATGCTCGCGGCCAACGAATGTGTAGCCACCTGGCTGGAAGACCTGGGCGTGCCCTCGCTCTACCGCATCCACGAGAAGCCCGACCCGCGCCGCGTGGTCCAGTTTGAGGAGCTGGCCGCCAGCTTCGGCTACTCGCTGGGCCTTGGCGCTCTGCCCGTCAAGCGCATCCAGACGCGCGGCGAGCGGCGCGACGCCCACGGCCGCGGCCGCAATCCCCGGATGCACGAGGTGCCTGAGGACATTCCCGTTACGCCGCGCATGTATCAAAAACTGGCCGCCAAGATCGAGGGCAAGCCGGAGGAGCGGATTCTGAGCTACCTGATGCTGCGCTCGCTCAAGCAGGCGCGCTACTCCGAGATCAACGAGGGCCACTTTGCGCTGGCCGCGCCCACGTATACGCACTTCACCTCACCCATTCGCCGCTATCCGGACCTGATTGTGCACCGCATCGCCAAGACGCTGCTGCGGGAGGGCATCCGCGGCAAGGGCGCGGTAGCCGAGGGCCGCCACAGTTCGCCTTGGACGCATCCCAACGAAGGCGTGCCAACCAGCCGTGTGCGGTTGCCCCAGGTCTCGCATTTGAGACCTGGGAGTTTCGCTGTCCCGCCCATTCCAGAACCGGAACTGGCCCAGATTGCCGAGGAGAGCAGCCAGACCGAGCGCCGCGCCGCCGAGGCCGAGCGCGAACTGGTGGAGTGGAAGAAGGTGCGCTTCATGCAGGACCGGGTGGGCGAGGAGTTTGCCGCCCTGGTGCTGAACCCGGCCAAATACGGCCTCTTTGTCGAATTGACCGACCTGTTTGTCGAGGGTCTGGTGCCCATCGATTCGCTGCGCGGCGACCGCTACACCTGGCGCGAAAATACCCACGAAATTATCGGCGAGCGCACCGGCCGCCGCTTCCGCGCCGGCGACCGCGCGCAGGTGATCCTCGACCGCATCCTGGCCCAGGAACGCAAACTCCAGTTCTCGATTGTGGAGGAAGACCTGCCGCTATCCGGCAAGAAGGCCGGCAACTCCCCGCCCCGGCCAAAGAAAGGCAAGCGCAAAGACGCCGCTGCGCCGGAATCGAAGGCGAAGAAGAAGGCCCACGCCTCGCCGGCGCGATCGTTCAACGCGAGAAAAAAGCGCGGGAAGAAGGACAAGCGGCGCTGAGGTCTCCCGCTGCGCCGCTTGCGGTGAAGCGATGAGGCTAGTCCGCTGCCTGCTTTTCGGCAAGGGCGCCAAGAATGGGCAGCATGATCCGCTTTCCGTTGAGGGCCTTGATGGCGCAAAATATCCATAGAAGAAACCAACACGCCCAAACGATCCAAGTGACGGTCAGAAAAGAGTATGCCGCCGTGGCAAAGAACCACCCAAAAACCAATTCCAACAAGGTGGTGACGATATAAAACGCGCAAGAGAGGAGGATGGACTGCCATGCGTGGAAGCGCACATAGGAGCTTTTGTTGTAGGGTTTGAGGACCAGGAAAGCGACGGCCGGAACGAATGTGATGTAAGCGATGGCGCCGATGGCGTTGTCAGAAAAACCCGATGGCTTGGATTCAGACATGGTGATCCCTTTCGTGCCGAGACTGAACTCGGAATTACGAATGCTCCGCGCTCGCCAATCCTTTCCCGCGAAAGCGTTCGCAGTCCGAGACGGCAAAAGGCGCGGCTTTGAGTCGAGATAAGGAAATCGTTTGTGCGCGCCTTTGTCAAGGAGAAATTGCGCCGGGGAAATCAAAAAGCCAACAGGTGGCGCGACGCGCCCTGTCCCACGCAATGGGACCGGGAGTTGACGGATGCACATGCGGTTTTTTTGCGTTCGCTGCAAGAAGGAGATGGAGGGGCTGGCGCCCATCGACACGCTGCGCCGGCGGCCGCTGGATCTGGCGCGAAAATACCCACGAGATTATCAGCGAGCGCACCGGCCGCCGCTTCCACGCCGGCGACCGCGTGCAGGTGATCCTGGACCGCATCCTGGCCCAGGAACGCAAACTCCAGTTCTCGATTGTGGAGGAAGACCTGCCGCTATCCGGCAAGACGGCGGCCAACTCCCCGCCCCAAGGCAAAGAAGAACACCCACGCCTCGCCGGCGCGATCGTTCAACGCGAGAAAAAAGCCCGGCAAGTAGGGCAAGCGGCGCTGAGGTTTGCCGGTCCGCAGCGCCATTTACAGCGAATAATCGCCGGTTAAGCTCCTGCTTGCTTCTCTGCCAGGGCGCCAATAATCGGCAGCTTGAAGCGCACGCCGTTGAGGGCTCTGAGCATGCACACAAGCCAGAGGATGAAAAACCCAAGGTCGATTAGCAGCCAGACCAAATGGCCGATGGCATAGAAGCCAAAAGGCAAGATTGTCCATGCAACGGCAAAGACAATACTGAGTGCAATGCAGACGATGATGGCCGCCACGTTGAGGAAGATGGACTGCCAGGCGTGGAAGCGCACGTTGGGACTCGCGTTATAAGGCGGGAGAACCAGGAAAACGATCGCCGGAACGAACGTGATGTAGGCGATTGCGGAGGCGGCATTTTCGGAGAGGCCAGACGGATTGGATTCAGACACGGTAGCTCCTTTGGGATTGAGACTCAACTGCCGAACCTGATGCATCGCGCTCAAGCCCGGGCGAGCAAAAAGGGCGCTATTCCGGGGGGCCGATGCACAAGTTAGGCGTGAAATTGGAACAAGATAAGAAAAGCCCTGAAAAGCTGGATTGTCAAGTGGGATTTCTGTGCGAGGGCGCGAACCGTTGTCCACAGCCGGGAAACGCTTGGGAGCAAGGGCAAGCGCCAAGGGAATGGGCGGCCCATCAGAGTGAATCGGACAGGTTGGAATTACTCAAGCAACGCAGGATCGTTGTTGCGGAGGTTTCCAACGCGGCCGCTCAGCTAGAGGCGAGCCTTTTTCGGCGGGGGAGCGGAAAGCGGCAACCGCGGCGGCTGGATTGCACTCCATCCAATACAATGGGGTTTGGGAGCGTTCATCATGGCACACACGGTATTTTGCGTTCGCTGCAAGAAGGAGATGGAGGGTCTGGACGAACCGCCCTTCGACTCGGAGTTCGGTCAAAAGATCTTCAAGAACGTCTCCAAGGCGGCCTGGGCCGAGTGGGTGGACCGGCAGAAGATGCTGCTGAACGAGTACCGGCTCCAGCCCTGGACCCCGCAGGCGCAGCAGTTCCTGGTCGAGCAGATGGAGCAGTTCTTCTTCAGCGAGGGCTCGGCCCTGCCCTCGGAATTCGTTCCGCCGGAGCACTAGCGTCTTGAGGCACGACACCGGAGGTCTGCGGCGTTGATATCGCTCGACATGCACACGGTGGAACGTCTCCTCGTTTGTCTTCTGTCAATTCCCTTGCTGATCTACACAGGGAACCAGGTGCGAAAGCCTACGCGATGGGTGGGCAGGGGTTTTCTGTGGCTGATGAACATCTCCCACTCCAACCTGACCGACTGGGGATTGAAGCATGTGCGGGTGGAAGAACGCTTCACGATTCTGGATATCGGTTGCGGCGGGGGCAGGACGGTCGGGAAGCTGGCTGCACTGGCCTCGCAAGGGATGGTCTACGGCGTCGACTACGCCGATGGCAGTGTCGCAGCATCCCGCGCGAAGAATGTGCAATTGATCAAGGCGGGGCGGGTGGAGATAAGGCAGGCGCCGGTGTCTCAGCTTCCGTTTCCCGATGACACGTTCGATCTGGTAACCGCAGTGGAGACCCAGTATTACTGGCCTGACCTGGTCAAGGACATGCAGGAGGTTCTGCGTGTGCTCAAGCCGGGCGGAAGGCTGATGGTGATTGCCGAGAGCTACAAGCGAGGCGCCTACAACAAGCTGCAACGGCCAGTGATGAAGCTGTTGCGATCGTCGAACCTGGATGTGGATGGGCATCACGGGTTGTTTTCCGCAGCGGGCTACATCAATATCGAGATATTTGAGGAGGGGAAAAAGGGCTGGCTTTGCGGGATAGGCCGTAAGCCTTCTTAGGTTACCGCGTGGTTCGATTCTGGACTGCGAGCCGACCGGCGGGAGCAACGCGAGGCCGTTCGCGCAATGCCGCTGGTAGAATGGAAGTTGCCGCACTGCGCGGCGCTTCGCCACCTTGGCGCCCCAACCCATGGCCTCTTTGGCCGAACCAACAGAAGGAAAAACCTCCCTGTGGCCCAGACGATACGCAATATCGCCATCATTGCCCATGTAGACCACGGAAAGACCACGCTGGTGGACGCCATGCTGCGCCAGTCGGGAACCTTCCGCGCCAACGAGCAGGTGGCCGACCGCGTGATGGACTCCAATGAGCTGGAGCGGGAGCGCGGCATCACCATCCTGGCCAAGAACACGGCCATCAATTTTGCCGGCGGCAAGATCAACATCGTCGACACGCCGGGTCACGCCGATTTTGGCGGCGAGGTGGAACGGGCGCTGAAGATGGTGGACGGCGTGATGCTCCTCGTCGACGCGGCCGAGGGCCCGCTCCCGCAGACCCGCTACGTGCTGGCCAAGGCTCTGGAGGCCAAGCTAAAGCCCATCGTGGTCATCAATAAGATTGACCGGCCCGACGCGCGGCCGCAGGAGGTCCTGAACGAGATCTACGACCTCTTCATCGACCTCGACGCGGATGAGTCGCAACTGGATTTTCCGGTGCTCTACGCGGTGGCCAAGGCAGGCACGGCGACCCTCGATCTGGCCACTCCGGGCGTGAATTTGCAGCAGCTCTTCGAGACGATTGTCTCGACGATTCCCGCGGCCACCGGAGACCCGGACGGCACGTTGCAGATCCTGGTCACCAATCTCGATTACTCCGACTATTTTGGCCGCATCGCTATCTGCCGCGTTTTCCAGGGCACGCTGCACTTCGGCGACGATGTAACCATCTCCAAGCGCGATGGCTCGCTGATGAAGACGCGCATCACCAAGCTCTTCACCTTCAGCGGCCTCAAGCGGACGGAGATCGCCGAGACCACCATGGGCGACATCGTGGCCGTGGCCGGCGTCGAGGGCATCACCATCGGCGAAACTATCACATCGGTCGAAAACCCTTCGCCGCTGCCGTTGATCGTGATCGACGAGCCGACGATTGCCATTCAATTCAGCGTGAACAATTCGCCCTTTGCCGGGCGCGAGGGCCAGTACGTAACCAGCCGCAACCTGCGCGAGCGCCTGGAAAAGGAGCTACTCACCAACGTCAGCATTCGCGTCGAAGAGACGGGCTCGCCGGACAGTTTCAAGGTGCTGGGCCGGGGCGAGCTGCAACTGGCGATTCTGATCGAGATGATGCGCCGCGAGAGCTTCGAGCTGATGGCTGGCCGGCCGGAGATCGTCACCAAAACCGTGGACGGCGCGCGCATGGAGCCGGTGGAACATCTGACCATCGACGTGCCCGAGGCCTACACCGGCACTGTGATCGAGAAGCTCGGACCGCGCAAGGGCGAGATGACCAAGATGCACAATCACGGCTCGGGCCGCGTGCGGATGGAGTTTCGCGTGCCCAGCCGCGGGCTGATCGGCCTGCGCGGCGAGATGCTGACCGAAACGCGCGGGACCATCGTGATGAACTCGCTCTTCGACGGCTACATGCCTTACCAGGGCGAGATTCCGCAGCGGCCCACCGGCGCACTGGTTGCCGATCGCCAGGGGCTGACCACTACGTATTCGCTCAACGGCCTGCAGGAGCGCGGGATTTTGTTTGTGGGGCCGGGCGTCGAGGTCTACGAGGGCATGATCGTCGGCGAGCACTCGCGCGACAAGGACCTGGACGTGAACGTGGTCCGCGAGAAGAAGATGACCAACATGCGCGCCTCCACCGCCGATGATGCCATCCGGCTGGTGCCCTACAAGACGCTGAACCTGGAACAGGCCATCGAGTTCATTGCCGATGACGAGGTGGTCGAGGTCACGCCCAAATCGCTGCGCCTGCGCAAGAAGATATTGCAGCAGAACAAACGGCCCAAGCGGTGGGAAAAGGGCGAGTAGCACAAGTATTTCTTTTGACGGCGCCGGAAACGGCCCGGAGTATCTTGAATGAGCGAGATGCTCAAGACAGAACGCCTCCTGTTACGGCGATGGCACGAGGAAGATCGTCTGCCATTTCAACGGATCAATGCCGATCCGCGCGTGATGGAATTCATGCCGGGATTGCTCTCGGCCCGGGAATCCGATGCTCTGATTATGCGCATTGAAGGTCATTTCGATCGTCATGGATTTGGTCTCTTCGCGGTCGAACACAGAACCGATGCGAATCTTATCGGCTTCATTGGGTTGATGATTCCATCGTTCCAGGCGCCATTCATGCCTGCGGTCGAAATCGGATGGCGGCTCGGCGCCGAATACTGGGGCCGCGGATTCGCGACTGAGGCGGCGCGCGCTGTGCTTCATTATGGCTTTGAGACCCTAGCATTGGGCAGCGTGGTTTCGTTCACGGTCCCCAGCAATGTGCTTTCCCGCCGCGTGATGGAGAGGATCGGGATGAAGCACGAGCCCAGAGAGGATTTCGATCATCCCGGTCTGCCCAACGGCCATCCTCTGCGACGGCATGTTCTCTATCGGATTGGCCGCATATAAGCGCGCCGAATGAGACCTGCCATTGCCCGTTTACTCCGGCACCTTCTGCTCCAGCACTTCCTGGGCGCGCGCGGCGCGCCAGGCAGCCAGCCGTTCATAGAGCGCCGCGTCGTTCAGGGCGAGAATCTCGGCGGCGAAGAGCGCGGCATTGGCCGCTCCGGGCTTGCCGATGGCCAACGTGGCGACGGGAACGCCCTTGGGCATCTGCACCATCGAGAGCAGCGAGTCCAGGCCGTTGAGCGGCGTGGCCGCAATCGGCACGGCCAGCACGGGAAGCAGCGTCTTGGCCGCCATCACGCCGGCCAGGTGAGCCGCGCCGCCGGCCCCGGCGATAAGCACCCGCAGCCCCCGCGCCCGCGCCGTTTCCACATATTCGAAGAGCTGATCGGGGGTGCGATGCGCACTCAACACCCGTGCCTCATGGGGAATTTCCAGCGCCCGCAGAATCTCAACCGCAGCCGAGAGCACCTCGTAGTCGCTCTTGCTGCCCATCACCACGCCAACCAATGGCTGTTCGCTCATGGAGTTCATTATACGAAAGCCGGAGTTCAGGAGGCAGCAAAGGGAATAGATCCCAGGGCAATTGCAGGAAGGCAAGACAATTCCTTCACGGTTCCACAGTTTCACAGGAAAGAGAGGGATAGTGGGGCGCTCAACGCCGGAGGATCGCCGTTACGGCCACTTCAACAACCGCGAACAGCACGCTCACAGCCGCCAGAAAGCCTTTGGCCCGCTGCCAGTTTTGCTCATGCCGCTCCATGCGCCGCTCCAGGTCGGCGATGCGCCCGCCATTGCCATCGCCGGTCAGATTCGTCATCTGCGTCTTGAGCACGCTCAAATCGCTCAGCACCTGCGCTTCGAATTCATTCATCATCCGCATCTGCCAAGCTCCATCTGCTCATAACTCGCTCAGGTAAGCCGCCGCTCAAGATCCCAGCGGCAGGTTGATGAACAATGCCGTTGAGAACTCCGAGTAGTTCGGCGGCGTCGAGCCGTCATACATCCGGATGTAGAACCGGTCGTTGGCGGTCTCACGGGAAAAGGTCATGTTGGGCAGCGTGGCGCGCACCACCAGGCCCGGATCTTCGCCGGGCATGAAGGCAAAATCCCGCCGCCGTATCTCAAACCCGCCGCCCGTGGGCGGAGTTACACCGGCGCTGATCGCCACCGTGGTTCCATTCAGCGTAGTCACCGTGAGACTGGTGAAATTGGCAAGGTACGTGGGAGCGATGGCCGCCGGCAGCCAGGCATCCACCGGCACCGTCGCGCTGGTCTTGATGGCCAGGTCGCTGGCCCAGTCGTTGGCAAACGTAATGGCATACTCCACCAGGTCGGGATAACTGGCGCGGTAACTCACCTTTACTGTCCGCACCACCACCTCCGCGTTCAGGCTGGTCGAAGGCGCATTCAAAAGCAGCGCATCGCCCGGCCAGACATCGGTGACGAAACTCGTCCTGTTTCCGCTATAGGCGCCGTTCCACAATGCGCTGACGCCGGCCGCCGCCTGTTCGATGGCCAGGGCCGCATTCAGGCAGTCCGTGGAACTGCGCGCCGGAGGATTGGTCACCGAGCCGATCCATGCGGCCACGGCGGGCGATCCGGCCTGCGTGAGCGCCAGCTGGCTGGCGGTGTTCACCGCTCGTCCCACCGCCCTGCCCACGGTGCGGTAATTCACCGCGATCTGCTCGCCGGCCACCGGCGCACACCCGGTATAAAACACCAACTTGCCGGTGCACTCCAGGTGGCACTCGGCCGCCTCGGCTGTGGTGCCCACCCGCCTCGTATACGGGCCGCCGCTGGGAGGCGTGCTAACCACCCAGCCCGAGCCCAGATTGGTCAGGTTGATCGCGCGCATGGTTCCAATCAGGTTGATGCTGCTGGCTACCACCACCACGCACGCCGGTGGCAGGCTGGCGACCGCTCCGTCATAGAGCGTCACCGGCATCCCGCCCACTCCATCCACAAACTCCTGAATCTCCAGTTGCAGCTTGCCCGGACATAGATTCGTCTGTCCGCCCAGAGTAATTGCCCCGCTATCTCCAAAGGAACGGTAGATCGCCAGCGCACGTTCGTTTTCAGCGCAATGTACCCTCGCCCGGAGCGTATATTGGTTGGCCGGGTTCACCGCATAAGCCGTTCCCGCCGGCGTTCCCTGGATGATCGGCTGCAACGTAACCGCCCCGGTGCCCTGCTGCGCTGCCGCCAGAAAGCCCGCGACACATGCCGCCTGCGTCTCCATGCCGATAAAGAAGCCGGCCAGGACCCCGGTGCTGCCCGGTGAAAGAGTTACCCCCACGGCTTCCAGCAGCAGGGTTCCGCCCATTTCCACCGGATCGAGCCAGGCCAGCAGCGTTTCCCCATCGATTCCGTTGCCGCCGTCCATCACCAGGCCGCCCGCGCCCAGCTCGATATACCCATCGCCGCCCGGATTGCCCCACACTTGCGGGTCGATTGCACTCTCGTTAAAGAGCTCGCTGATGATAGTGGACTTGGATGCGACGGGGAAGAACGGGTCCGCGGCCAGATAGAATGTTGTTGTAACTCCGTCGCCCAGAAAATACTCGGTTACATAGGCAACCGGCTCGTGCTCGCCGCAAACTGTTACATCGTTCGCCAGCGCGCGTTTAACGCTGGCGGTGAATGCGAGGCTGGCCAGGTTCAGGCTCCCGTCGGTCTCGTTCAGCGCATGCACGGCGCCCGGCACAGCGGAGACCGTCAGCGCCCCATTGACCGCGCGATAGGCGGCCCGCGCCTGGCTCGCCACTTGTCCGGCGCTCTTGCTCCACGGCGCGCCCGGATCGGGCACAAAGTTGCTTACCGGAGCACTTAACGAAAGTCCCTGGGTAGAGAGCGCTGCCGATCCGGCATGAGTCACCAGAGCGGTCATCAGCGCCCCGGCAGTCTCGCCCGTCGTGCCCGTGCTGGGCGGCATAAGCAACTGGTCCAGCAGCAGTTCGTCGCTCACGGCCTGGATCGCAATCCGGTAGCGCGGTCCCTCGATTGCCAGCCCCGCATATTCCGGCAGTGGAGTTACCGCGATGTAACCCGTGAAATAAGTCGTGCCATCATCGCCCGTCACCGCCAGCGACTGGTTGCGTGATGGCGTTGCCAGGCTGCCGTTGGCCGGCAGGCTCAGCCAGAGCTGGCAAATGGAAGGCTCGTTCAGCTTGCGCTCTATCGTCAACGGCCGCGCCGCATCGAGTGCTGCCGTATAGTCCTGCCCATGGATCGCAATCTTCATCGTGACTCTCTCACTTGCCGGTTCGCAAACTTGCTAACCTGATTACACCAGCGCATTGGCCGCCGGCAGGAAGCTCCGGTAACACACCACATGTTCCCCATCCAGTGGATCGGTTACCGGCAGCGCCAGAAATTGTCCCTTGAGCAGCACACGCGCCTGCCCGCCCTGATGCTTGCTGTCCAGCGGGATGGCCGCTTCTTCCGCGCCGGCCATGGTTTGCAGCCGCGGATAGTGAAAGAAAATCCTCTCCCCCTGGCTTCCCTGCATCACAAACAGCGCCGACCACTCCTGATAGAAACTCCCGCCCTCGCGATCCACAAATCCAGTCACCGCCTACAACTTGGCGCCTGCCGCCGGGGCGCCGCCCGGCAACGGTTCGACGAGCGTAAGTCCGGTGGAGTTTACCTGGGACACCAGTGCGACGTTGAAGGTCACGCGCCGGATATAGTCCACATCCGTAAGCGCCTGCCGCACATACGCGCCCGAAATCGGCGCGCCCACAAAGCCCGTCTGTCCCGTGTAATCCACATCTAGAGCAACGAGCGAGCCGGCCGCGAACTTTGCCGCATCCGTCGCGGCCAGCAGGTTCATGTGCTGCGAGCCCGTGGCCAGCGCCATGGTCAGCTTGGTCCAGCTCAGAAACTGCAAGCTCACCTGCGCCTGCAACGTCTCACGCACCTGCTCCAGCGTTCCGGCCGGAATGCCCGCTAATACCGGCGAGCTCTTGCTTCCCGGCTTGCGCGTAAACTCTTGAATCCAACCCAGGCTGATCCACGGAACCGGCGGAGCGTCGAGACTGAACCCGCCTTGCTCAGCCGGATCGAAGAGCACCGGCGTCTGCGCCGCGCGATTCACCGGCGCAAAATACCCTCGAACCCGCCGCGCCACCGGCGCGGGAGCCGAAAA
>JBKQRH010000221.1:0-21001 GCA_052326045.1 Occallatibacter sp.
GGCTACGACGTGATTACAGCCTCCGGCTCAAGTGCTGGTGGCGTGGGCCTGCTGCAAATGCTGGGCATACTGGAAGGATCAGGTTACGAAAAGAGTGGCGCCGGTTCCGCCCTAGCTATTCATTTCATGGCCGAGGCGATGCGCCGCTGCTTCGCAGACCGCAGCGAGTATGCCAGCGATCCCGCTTTTGTGAAACCGCCGATCGCCCGTATGCTCGACAAGCAGTACCTCGCCAACCTTCGCGCCTCGATCAATCCGAATCGCGCGACGCCCAGTGATCGCGTTAAACCCGGCCGGTTCGTGAGCCGCGAAGGACCCGACACCACTCATTACGCGGTACTAGACCCCGAAGGCAACGCAGTAGCAGTGACGATCACTATCAGTTCTCCGTACGGCAGCGGCGTGACGGTCCCTGGCCTCGGTTTTCTGCTCAACAACAATATGGACAACTTCGCCGCCAATCCGGGCAAGACCAACCAATACGGGCTCCGGCAAGGCGAGGCTAACGCCATCCAGCCCGGCAAGCGTCCAGTGGGATCCATGACCCCGACCATCCTGCTGCGGGATGGGAAGTTGTTTATGATTGTGGGCACGCCCGGCGGTCCGACCATTGTGAACGCCGTTCTTCAGGCACTCGTCAACGTAACGGATTTCGGAATGAATGCGCAAGATGCTGTCGCCGTGCCGCGGTTCCATCACCAGTGGTATCCGGACAAACTCTTCATGGAGGCCGGGTTCTCGCCCGACACCCTGGCGCTGCTGCGCGCCCGCGGTCACCACATTGAGATCAAGCCGTCCAACAACGACGTGAACATGATTCTTGTCGACGGGCCATGGATTCAGGGCGCGGTGGATCCCCGGAGGGAAGGGAAGGCGGCCGGCCTGTGAGACATTGGCAGCTTTAAATAGAAGAATGATCATAAGCACGAATTCTGCCCGAAGAACTTCCCTTATGGCGACCTTGGGCAACAGGGTCCCTGGGGAAAAACCGTTGAAGAACTCATCGTCGCAAAGACGGCGAGTTGGTCAAGCGTATATCCCCGAAAGCTTTCGAGGTCCCCAGGAAAGTAGGCGTACGGTGAGCCCCATGGGACGCCGGAAAGATGACTTCATGAAAACTCCGAATCTGAATATAGTGAGTGCAGTTTTTTCCATACTTCTAGCGGTTTGCGGCTGTGCTATGGCCGCATCGCAAACAACGGCTGCCACGCCGCAGAAGCTCGTGGCGCATGCCTTCAACTCCGGTTTTGCGGATGCGCACGATAGCTACAACGGCGTTTCATGCGCCAGCGACGGCAAGATCTATTACGTGCTCTGCACCGAGCGGCCCGACGTCGGTGGACAGATGTATTCGTACGACCCCGTCACCCACAAGATTAGCCACCTCGGCGATCTCACCGAGGCGTGCGGTGAGAAAGGCTTGCACGCGGTCTGCCAAAGCAAGTCGCACGTGAATTTCATCGAAGCCAGCGGCAAACTTTACTTTGCGACTCACACTGGCTATTACGCCACCGGCGTGGGAGGCCGCGACGCAATGGGTGTACCCCCGCCCGGCATGAAACCTTATCCTGGTGGCCACTTCCTCTCGTACGACATGAAGACCGGCAAGTTCGAAAGCCTGGCCGTCAACCCTAACCATGATGGCATTATCTCCATGACCATGGACGCGCAGCGGGGACGCCTTTACGGCCTCACTTGGCCCACCGGCCACTTTCTACGCTATGACCTCGCAAAAAAGGAATTGCGTGACCTCGGACCCATCCCGGGGCAGTCCCCAGACGCACCTATTTACCGCGCACTCTGCCGCTCGCTCATCGTCGATCCCGAAGACGGCTCAGTCTACTTCACCACCGTGGACGGTCTGATCCTGCGGTACTTATATGCGCGCGATAAGCTCGAAACGATTCAGGGCGAGAACATGAGGAAAGACTACTTCGGCCTGTACAACACCGATGAACCGGGCCACATGGGCTACAACTGGCGGCAGGTGGTCTGGTATGCGCCCGAGCGCGTGATTTACGGCGTGCACGGCAACTCCGGCTACCTGTTCCGGTTCGATCCCCGCGCCGCGCGCATTGAGGTGCTCGACCGCATCACCTCCTTGCCGTCCCGCCGCAGCGGCATGTATGACCAGTTTAGCTTCGGGTATCTCGGGTTTACCTTAGGTCCGGATGGCCACACGCTCTACTATCTCACCGGCGGTCCGATTTACGTGAACGGCAGGCGCTTGGAAGGCAAGGCCACCACAGCCAAGGGTGAGGCCAAGGGACTGGAGAATCTGCACCTGGTTACATATCATATTCCGACCGCTAGGTACACAGATCACGGGCCGGTCTTCTTCGAGGATGGCCAGATTCCGACCTATGTCAACACGATCGCGGTAGACAAGGACGGAGCGGTTTACGCAATAGCGAGGGTCCCTGACGGTGGGCGAATTCGCGGCGACCTCATCCGCATACCGCCGGTCGAGCAGGGGCGCAGATGAACAAGGGCCGCCCCCACGCGGCACCGGATCGCCCCACCATTACCAGCATGGGATTCATGCTGGGGCATCCTGGCGATACCAGGTGCACGTACTTGCTACTACTTAGGCGCAACTCGACCCAACTCGGACGGCGGTTAGCGGGTTCGATTCCCGTTAGCGCTACCAAGTTTTCATAGACTTACGGGTGCCGAGTGGGCTTGACGCCAAGAACGGGGGCCAACCCCAATCCCAAACCTTTCTAAGAACATAACACCTTCACTCGGAGTCTATAATTTTCGAAGTTCCGGAAGCCGTAGGCTTGCCGGGTGATCTGCTGCATTTTGTTGTGAAAGCCTTCCGTGATGCCGTTGTTTCTGGTAAAGCGCCAGCCAGACCGGATCCGCGGGTTGGGTGCTTGCGACCAAGTGGAGCAAGATTGTGCTCAGAAATGATGCAAGTGCATCACATCGTAAAGATTTGACCCGTCGCCAGGTTCACGAAGTAGCGAGGATTGGTCGTGTAGTGGCCCGCATTCTTCGTGTCGGGGAAGTAAAAGAGCTTTGGGCCTGCCGGGGTCTCGCGAACCTATTATCAGATGCGCGCTACCCCGTTCGTGGACCGACGCCGCCGGCTCTCATGCAGACGTACTACTCGGGCGTGCCTGATCCGGCCAAAGCAGCCGTAGTCGACGCACCCGCAGGCGGGGAGGCGCGATCCACCGAAATTCAGTTGCAGAAGCGCGCGCTATGCTCCATTCGAGCAAGGTGCCGGCTGCGGCGACCAACTTCCCTATCCTCGTCGAGAAGCGCCGGCCGATCCGACCTTTTCAATTTGCGTGACGGCGAATACAAGGCGAGAGCTTCGAAATCCCGGGGGCTGCCATTCGGCCGTACGTCGTAACCGCGCAGCAGAGAATCCCTAGGATCGAGGACCTTTATGCCCGTACTTCTGTGGAAATTAACCGGCCCTGCGAAGCGTAGCCGGCAGGAGGAAGAGGTCACGGAGTTGGCGTTCGCGGCGGCTTGACGGGCCGCGCGAATCAGTCATAATGAGATGGTCCGCCGCATTTCAATAGGCCGTTTGCATGACGACAAACGCAGAAACCCCTGAATCGGTGCCGGAAATGCATCTGTCCGGCCAACATGGACCAACGCCGCCCAGCTCCGGAAAATCAAAGAAACGCGGACTGATCTGGCTTGTTTTCCTGCTGATCATCGCGGGTGTTGCGGGGTACGCGGTCTGGCGTGCCGGCCACCCGACCACTGCGGGGAAGAAAGGCCAGGGCGGCGACGGGGGAGGCCCTGGCGCCGCCGCGGCTCTGGGCCCGGTGCCGGTAGTGGTGACGAAGGTCACACGGTCCAGCATTCCGGTCTATCAGAACGGGCTCGGCAACGTGAGCCCCTACTACACGGTTACGGTCAAATCGCGGGTGGATGGCCAGTTGATGAAAGTGGATTTCAACGAAGGCGATCTGGTCAAGGAGGGGCAGGTCCTGCTGGAGATCGACCCGCGGCCTTATCAGGTTCAACTTGATATGGCTCAAGCTACGCTGGCGCACGACCAGGCTCTGCTGGCCAATGCGAAGGTGGATCTTGAGCGTTACAAGCTAGTGGTGAAGACGGACGCCATTCCTAGCCAGCAACTGGATACACAGGTCGCGCTGGTGGCGCAGTATGAAGCCACCATCAAGCAGGATCAAGCCAACATCGACAATGCGAAGCTGCAATTGGTTTATTCCAAGGTCACGGCGCCGATTACGGGTGTGGTAGGTCTGCGCCTGGTGGATCCCGGCAACATCGTGCACGCCGCCGACACGAACGGCATGATCACGATCACCCAGCTCCAGCCGATCTCCGTGCTGTTTACCATCCCCGAAGACAGCCTTCCATCGGTCACGCAAAAGCTGCGAGCGGGTGCGTATCTGCCAGCGGACGCGTATAACCGGGATATGTCCAAGAAGCTGGCATCCGGGACGCTGGTGACCCTGGATAACCAGATCGACAACACCACTGGCACCTCGAAGCTGAAGGCGGTTTTCGATAACAAGGACAATGCGCTCTTTCCTCAGCAGTTCGTCAACATACAACTGCTGGTGGACACGCTGACCAATCAACTGGTGGTCCCCAACGTGGCAGTCCAGAATGGCCAGCAGGGCACGTTCGTCTATGTCGTGGACGACGATTCCAAAGTGCACCTGAAAGCGGTTCAGGTGGGAATCACCACCGCGGCCTCAGCCGACATTCTCAGCGGCCTCTCGGACGGGGACCGGGTGGTGGTGGATGGCACCGACAGGCTGACTGAAGGCGGCGTGGTGAGAGTGCGGAAAGCCGGAGAGATGGACAACCCGCCAGGCTATGACGGGGGCGCCGGACGAGGCGGCCGCGGCGGCCGTGGCGGAAGGAAAGGCGACGGCCAGTTTAAGAAAGGCGACGGAAGCTCCAACAAGGGCCGTGGCGGAGGCGTTCCTCAGTGAGTCCGTCGCGAACCTTCATCCTGAGGCCGGTGGCGACCTCCTTGATGATGGCCGGCGTGGTGCTGGTCGGCGTCACGGCATTCCGGCAACTGCCGGTTTCGGCGCTGCCGCAGGTGGACTACCCAACCATTCAGATCCAGACGTTTTACCCGGGCGCGAGCCCGGAGGTAGTGACGTCTTCGATCACCGCGCCGCTCGAGAAGCAGTTCGGCCAGGTGCCCGGGCTGACGCAGATGACGTCGATCAGCTCTTTCAGCAGCTCGCTGATCACGCTGCAGTTTTCGCTCGATCTCAGCATCGACGTAGCCGAGCAGGAGGTACAGGCCGCCATCAATGCGGCCACCACTTTTCTCCCCACGAATCTTCCTGTTCCTCCCATTTACAGCAAGACCAATCCCGCCGACGCGCCGATTCTGACGCTGGCCATTACCTCTTCGACCGTGCCCATGCCGAAAGTCGAAGAGCTGGCTGAAACGCGCATGGCGCAGAGAATTTCGCAGCTCAAAGGGGTGGGCCTGGTGAGCATCAGCGGAGGGCAGCGTCCGGCCGTCCGGGTACAGGCCAATCCCACTGCGCTGGCGTCCTATGGCCTAAGCCTGGAGGCTCTGCGAACGGCCCTTGCCAGCGCCAATGTGAACCAGGCCAAAGGCAGTTTCGATGGACCGGACCAGGCCTGGACTATCAACGACAACGACCAGCTTCAGGCCGGCACGCAGTACGGGCCGATCATTATCGCCTACCGCAACGGGGCGCCCGTGCGGATTAGAGATGTCGCGACCGTCATCGACGGCTCGGAAAACACCAAGCTGGCAGCCTGGGTGAACGCCGACCGGGCCATCGTTCTGAACATTCAGCGGCAGCCCGGGACCAACATCATCAGCGTGGTGGATACCGTGCAGAGTCTGCTTCCGCAAATCGAAGCCTCTCTGCCGGAGGGGATTAAGGTGCAGGTCATCTCCGACCGTACCACCACCATCCGGGCATCGGTGAGAGACGTCGAATTCGAACTGCTGCTCACCACCGCTCTGGTGGTAATGGTCATCTTTCTTTTCCTGCGCAGCCCTTCGGCCACCGTCATCCCGGGCATCGCGGTGCCGCTTTCGCTGGTGGGCACGTTCGCCGTGATGTACCTCTTGGGATACAGCCTGGACAACCTGACGCTGATGTCGCTAACGATATCCACGGGCTTCGTGGTTGATGACGCGATCGTGATGATCGAGAACATCTCGCGCTATATCGAGAAGGGCGAGTCCGCCATGCAAGCCGCGCTCAAGGGATCGGCGGAGATCGGATTCACCATCGTGTCGTTGACCGTTTCGCTGATCGCCGTGCTGATTCCCCTCCTGTTCATGGCGGATATTGTGGGCCGCCTGTTCCGCGAATTCGCGGTGACTCTGGCGGTCACCATCATGTTTTCGGCATTTGTCTCGCTGACGCTGACGCCCATGATGGCGGCGCGAATTCTGAGGCACCATCCGGAAGCCGAGCAGGGCAGGTTGTACCGTTGGTCGGAGTGGTGTTTCGCCAAGACCATCGAAGGGTACGGCAGGATGGTTCGGATGGTGCTGCGTCATCAGCCCCTGACGCTGCTCGTGGCTATAGGCACGCTCGGCCTCACGATTTACCTTTACAACGTGGTTCCGAAGGGGTTTTTCCCGATGCAGGATACCGGCTCTATCCTGGGCATCTCGCAGGCGCCGGAGACGGTGTCGTTTCCCGCCATGTCCAGGCTGCAGCGGGAGCTGGTGCAGGTGATCCGCCAGGATCCGGCGGTTGAGAATCTGACTTCGTTCATCGGCGCCGACGGCGTGAACACCACCATGAATAGCGGCCGTATCCAGATCACGCTCAAGCCGCTGGAACAGCGCGCCGATGTTTCCGCGGAGGATGTGATCCGGCGGCTCGCGCCAAAGCTCGAACAGGTGGCGGGGATCGAGCTTTACATGCAGCCGGTGCAGGATCTGACAGTGGAGGACCGGATCAGCCGGACGCAATATCAGTATTCGCTGGATGCGCCCGACAAGGCGCTGCTGGACAAGTGGATTCCCCGTCTGGTGGAGCGGATGAAAAAGCTGCCGGAACTGCGGGACGTAGCGAGCGATCAGCAGAATAACGGCCTCGGACTGCTGGTCAATATCGATCGCGACACCGCGGGCAGGCTGGGCATCACCCCGCAGAATGTCGACGACGCGCTCTACGATTCGTTCGGCCAGAGGCAGGTATCGACCATCTATACGCAGACCAATCAGTTCCACGTGATTCTGGAAGTGGCACCCCGCTATCAGCAGGACACGGCGGCGCTGGGAGACATGTACGTGCCGATCGGCTCGGCGTCGGCCAACTTGGCAACGACCATCGCACTGGCGGGAACCAATAGCGCACTGACGGGCGCGGCGGCGCTGGCGCCGGCTCCGCTCAAGGCTTTTGTGAGAGCCTCCATGATTCCGTCTCCCATTACGATCAACCACCAGAGCCAGTTCCCCGTGGTTACGCTTTCATTTAATCTGGCTCCGGGAGCGTCGCTGGGCGCGGCGGTTGCGCATATCAAGCAGGTTACGCAGGGACTGGGCATGCCGGCCAGCATCGAACCCAGCTTCCAGGGTACGGCCCGCGCGTTTGAATCGTCGCTCGCCAACGAGTTGATCCTGATCCTGGCGGCCTGCGTCACAGTGTACCTGGTTCTAGGCGTGCTTTATGAGAGCTTCATCCATCCCATTACGATTCTTTCCACGCTGCCATCGGCCGGAGTGGGCGCGCTGCTGGCCCTGATCGTCTTCAAGAAAGATCTGGATGTGATTGCGCTGATCGGCATCATTCTTCTGATCGGCATTGTGAAGAAGAACGCCATCATGATGATCGACTTTGCGCTGGAGGCGGAGCGGCATGAAGGCAAGAAGCCGGAGGAGGCCATCTACCAGGCGTGCCTCCTGCGCTTCCGTCCCATCATGATGACCACCATGGCCGCGCTGCTGGGCGCCGTTCCGCTGGCCTTCGGCAGCGGCGTAGGCTCCGAATTGCGAAAACCGCTGGGCATCTGCATCATCGGTGGACTGATGGTCAGCCAGGTGCTGACGCTGTTCACCACGCCGGTTATCTATTTGTATTTCGGGCGGGCCGCGGCGTGGGTCGCGCGGTCCCGCGGCTCCGACGATGGCGAAGAACTGCTTGCCGGGCCGGATGTGACTTAAGACTGGTATCTATGAGCATTTCCACGCCATTCATCGAGCGGCCGGTTGCCACGACGCTGCTGCTGGCGGCGGTGACGCTGGCGGGCGGGATCGGCTATACGCTATTGCCGGTCTCGGCATTGCCGGAGGTCGACTTCCCGACCATCTATGTTCGCGCCAGCCTGCCCGGAGCAAGTCCCGACGTGATGGCGGCGTCCGTCGCGACTCCCCTCGAGAAGCAGTTCACGCGCATCGCGGGCGTCACGGAAATGACATCCAGAAGCTCGGTTGGATCCGCGTCGATCACGCTCCAATTCGATCTGAGCCGCGACATCAACGGAGCGGCTCGCGAAGTGCAGGCGGCCATTAACTCGGCGGCGGGGTTTCTTCCTTCGAATCTTCCTTCCCTCCCCAGTTACCGGAAAATCAATCCGGCCGACCAGCCGATTCTGCTGATGACCCTCGAGTCGGATGTAGTGCCGCGGCCGCAGTTGTACGACATCGCCTCCTCGGTGTTTGCGCAGAAGCTGGCACAAGTCACTGGCGTGGGCCAGGTTCAGGTGGGGGGAAGTTCGCTTCCGGCGGTTCGCGTGGAAGTGAATCCGCAGCCGCTCTCCCGTTACAACGTGGGTCTCGATCAGATCGGCACGTTCCTGCAAAGCGCCAATGCGAATAAGCCGAAAGGCGCGCTCTCGAACAGCGACGAGGAAACCCCGATTTATGCGACCGACCAGCTTTTCCTGGCGAAAGATTACAAGGATCTGGTGGTGGTCTATCGGAAGGGCGCGCCGGTCCGCCTGTCGGACCTCGGCCGCGTCATCGATGCCAACGAAGATGTCCGGAACTTCGGCGTGGTAAACGGCAATCCGATGGTTCAGATCCAGATCAGCCGCCAGCCGAATGCCAATATCATCGACACGGTGGCGCGGATTAAGGCGCTGATGCCGCAGTTTCAGGCGCAGCTTCCGACGACGGTCCATTTCAAGATCGCCAGCGACCGCACCATCACGACGCATGACTCACTGAGGGATGCGCAGCGCAACGTAATCGTCTCCATTGGTCTGGTGGTTCTGGTGGTGTTCGTCTTCCTGCGCAGCGCCTGGTCGACGTTTATTCCGAGCGTATCGGTGCCGGTATCGATCATCGCCACATTCGGCGCGATGTACCTGATAGGGTACACCCTGGACAATCTTTCGCTGATGGCGCTGACGATTGCGACGGGATTCGTGGTGGACGATGCGATTGTGGTGATCGAGAACATTACACGCCATTTGGAACATGGCATGAAACCGATGCAGGCCGCCCTCAAAGGCGCGGCAGAGATTGGTTTCACCGTTTTATCGATGAGCGTCTCGCTGATTGCGGTCTTCATTCCCATCCTGATGATGAGCGGCGTGGTGGGGCGCCTGTTCCGTGAATTCGCGGTGGTTCTTTCGGTCTCGATCGCCATCTCCATGGTTGTCTCGCTGACGGTTGTCCCCATGATGTGCGCGTGGCTCCTCAAGGAACATCGCGGCCATGGGAATATGTACCGGCAGACCGAGAAGATATACCAGTGGAGCATCTCCACGTACGCGTCGGCGCTCAAGGTGGTGCTGGATCATCCTGCCACCATCCTGCTCACCCTGTTGCTTACGCTGGGCATCAACGTCTACCTTTACGACAAGATCCCAAAGGGATTTTTCCCGCAGCAGGATACGGGGCGTCTGCAGGGTGCGGTCATGGGCGAGCAGCACATCTCCTACCAGGCGCTGGTGGAGAAGTCGAAATGGTTCGAGGAAAAGATCCGGATGGACCCGGATGTGGAAACCGTCACCATGGTGGCTGGCACCAGCGGAGGCGGATTCGGCGGGAACTCGGCGAACATCAACGTGCAGCTTAAACCGGTGGGCGTTCGCAAGTCCACTTCGGACCAGGTGATCGCCCGCCTGCGCCGCCAGACTTCGGGCGTGCCGGGGGCCAGCCTGTTCCTGCAGAATTCGCAGGACGTGCGCATCGGCGGCCGGCAAGGCAACGCGCAATACCAGTACACGCTGCAGGGGCCCACTTTCGATGCGCTGGCGGAATGGGGACCGAAAGTGCTGGAACGACTTTCGGCGCTTCCGGAGATTGCGGACGTCAGCTCCGACCAGCAGACTTCCGGCCTGTCATCCAATGTGGTGATCGACCGCGATACCGCATCGCGACTGGGCCTGACGGCGCAAGCCGTGGACTCGGCTCTGTATGACGCTTTTGGCCAGCGCCAGGTCTCGGTAATGTACAAGTCGATTAATCAATACCACGTTGTGCTGGCGCTGCAGCAGCAATGGTGGTCAAGCCCGGACTTCCTCAATACGATTTACGTTCAGACGCCCAAAGGCACCGACGTTCCTTTGTCGACCTTCACGCATTTCACGCAAGGACTCACGCCCATTTCGCTGCCACACCAGGGGCAGTTCCCGGCGACGACGCTTTCGTTTAACCTCGCCTCGCAAACTGTGGCGCTGAGCGACGCCGTGGCCGCCATCAACCGGGCGGAAGTGGAAATGGGCCTGCCCGCCAACATCACGGGCAAGTTTGCCGGCACCGCGCGGGCCTATCAGGAAGCGCTTCAGAATCAGCCCATCTTGATCGCGACGGCGCTGATCGCCGTTTATATCGTGCTGGGAATGCTGTACGAGAGCCTGATCCACCCTTTGACCATCATCTCGACGCTGCCCTCGGCCGGCGTGGGAGCGCTGGTGGCCATGGTCCTGTTCAAGAGCAACCTGGACCTCATGGGGATGATCGGAATTATCCTGCTGATTGGCATCGTGAAGAAGAACGCGATCATGATGATCGATTTCGCGCTGGCGGCCGAGCGGAACGAAGGGATGGATTCGCGTGACGCTATCTACCAGGCCTGTCTGCTGAGGTTCCGGCCCATCATGATGACGACCATGTGCGCGCTGCTGGGCGGGATGCCGATGGCGCTCGGCTGGGGCGCCGGCGCCGAGCTGCGGAGGCCTCTGGGAATTTCTATTGTAGGCGGCCTCCTGGTCAGCCAGATGTTGACTTTGTTCACCACGCCCGTGATTTATCTTTATTTCGACCGGCTGCGCAAGCGTTTCACGCGGCAGCAGCCGGGTTTCCGGCACCGTCCCGGTTTTCTGATTCCCGGCGGGGCCGTGGAGAGCGGCGATTGATGACGCGATTTTGGAAAACCGTAGTTCTGGCCTCGGTGCTCTGCTCAGGTTGCACCATCGGCCCGAAATACCAACAGCCCGTAGCACAGGCGCCGACGACCTTCAAAGCGATGGCCGGCAACGACGCGTGGAAGATGGCGACGCCCAGCGATGGCCTGCTGAAGGGCAAGTGGTGGGAGATTTTCGGCGATCCGGAACTGAACCGGCTGGAAGAACTGGTCAACATCAATAACCAGAACGTGAAGCAGGCGGAAGCGCAGTTCCGGCAGGCGCGGTCGCTGGTTGCCGCCAATCACGCCAACTACTATCCTACTATCGGGTCGACACCGGTGATCACGCAAAGCGACGTGGGACGAAATACCGGCAGGGGCAGCGGGACCAGCCAGAGCTTTTCCTTGCCCGCGGTGGCGACTTGGGAACCGGATCTGTGGGGCCGGGTCCGTTTGTCGGTGGAGAATGCGGTGAACAACGCGCAGGTGAGCGCGGCCGATCTGGAGAATATCCGGCTAAGCCAGCAGGCGCTGCTGGCGACCGATTACTTTCTGCTGGCGGCGCAGGACATGCAGCTCAAGGTGCTGAGCGATACCATCGAAGCCTACGACAAGAATCTGCAGCTCACGATCAACCGCTATAACGGCGGAGTTGCGTCGAAGTCCGATATTACCCTGGCGCAAACCCAGTTGGCGGGCGCGAAGGCCCAGAGCACGGAGCTACACATCGCGCGAGCTCAGGACGAGCATGCCATCGCCATGCTGACCGGTCAGCCGCCGGCCTCTTTGAACATTGGCACCAGCACGATCTCGACCCCCCCGCCGCCCATTCCGATGGGTATTCCGTCACAGCTTCTGGAGCGGCGTCCCGATATTGCGTCGAGTGAGCGCCAGGTGGCGGCCGCCAACGCCAACGTCGGAATTGCCGAGACCGCTTACTATCCCACGCTGACTCTTTCCGCCAGCGCCGGCCTTCTTTCGTCAACCCTGGTGAATCTCTTCAGCTACGCGAGCCGCAGTTGGTCCGCGGGCCCCTCGCTCTCTCAAACACTGTTTGATTTTGGCCGCCGTGGAGCCGCATTGGAGAACGCCGAAGCCGCCTACGACGGAACCGTTGCCGCTTACCGGCAGACGGTTCTCTCCGCCTTTCAGGAGGTGGAGGACGATCTGGCGAGTTTGCGCTACCTGGCAGCAGAGGCCGTGCAGGAGCAGGAAGCCGTGGTAGCCTCTCAGCAGGCGCTGAGTCTCGAGTTGGAACGTTATAGAGCGGGGACGGACTCCTATCTGAACGTCATCACGACCCAGATCATCGCATTAGGCGACCAGCAGACGGCCATCACCATCCTGCAGCGGCGCATGACTGCGGCAGTGGATCTCGTCAAGGCCCTCGGCGGCGGTTGGGACGCCTCGACCTTACCGTCGGGCAATGCGCTTCGTGCGGTGGCAGCGGCCAATCCGAAGAGCACGGGAAACGGCGCCGCGGGGGAATCAAAACGGCGTCAATGACATTCCGGAGAACGCCGGTTACTGGGCCTTCGCCCCCCGGCATTGGTCATTGTTGGTGAAGATGTCTCGCAACGAGCTCTGGGTGAGCCTTACTTGTTTACTGTCCCCTCGACTGACCCAGAAGGCCACTACCTTCAGATGCGCCCAGAAACCCCGCCTTACTTGTTTCGCTCGATTGACCCAGATGTGCTTGGCATCATAGCTGATCGGCACGGTCTGGCCGGGTGCGGCCCAGGCGGCCCACGCGGGGTGGACCGGCGTTAAGTAATTCTTCGATTTGTCCTGCCAGTTCAAAACCGGAGTCCTTTGATAGCCGATTAGGATCTTATTTTCCGCCGCGAAGCAGTAATAATAGTCGCTCGCTCCGAAGAAGCAATTCGCGCAAAGAAATTCAGCGTGATCGAGCAATTGCGCTTGAGCCTGCTGCCGGTCGGCTGCCGCTCCGAAGGAGACTGGCGCGGCCAGCGAGGCGGCCACGCAAACTGACGTCCGGATAACAGAGCGGATATACGAATACGAGTTCATCGCCCAATCTTACCCTGCTGCCGCGCGCCGCGGCAACAAATTCCGGCGGAATTTCGACTGGTCGCCCCTCTCGAACGGGTGCCTGTTCCCCTCGCATCAGGTAGTCGAGCGACGCCCCTAGTCAAGATGGAGCGACCGACTACCGAATCGCAGTAGCGCGGGTTACGCCGCGAAGAGGTGAATCCCGCGGCGCAGAGCCGCAGACGAATGGTGTAAGTCGCTCATGTCTAAATTACGCTTTGTCGGGTTGGATGTCCATGCCGAGACCATCACTGTGGCGGTGGCCGAGGCGGGTGGTGAGGTTCGGAGCTTGGGGAGCATCGAGAGCCTGGCGGCGGTGAAACAGTTGGGTTGCCGCGCGGTGCTGTTAGCGGGAACAAGTGCCATCGGCGGTCCGCTGCCGGTGGGCACGGCCGTTTTCGCCTGCGCGCCGTACTCGAAGATCCTGCCGCGCGCGGCGTGCGTGGTGCACCAGGGAGGCATCGGAACCTGCGGGCAGGCGCTGGCCGCGGGGCGGCCGATGCTAGTGATGCCTTACGCATTCGATCAACCGGACAACGCAGCACGGCTGGAACGGCTCGGCGTGGCGCGCGGCATTGGACGAAAGGACTACACCGCCCGGCGGGCAGCGGCCGAGTTGGATCGATTGCTAGCGGATGCACGATATGCGGAACGGGCCGCGATGGCGGCGCGCCGGGTAGCGGAGGAAGAGGCGGTGCGGGCGGCGTGCGATGCCGTGGAGGAGTGCGCAGGTGGTCGCGGGTGAAGGCTCTCAAATACTCTGACGCCGCCAATGGCCACGATATGGCGCGACATCGCTAGTGCTTTCGGGCCGACTACATTCCATTCGATTTACAGTATAGCCCGCGAAGTAAGCCAGAACAGAGCCAGCAGCACTACGCTGAGGCAGAAGAGTATGACCCAGAAAAGCAAGATGTTCTTGATCGTGCGGATGTTCTTGGCCAGACGCGCGAGGATGACCGAGGTGATCTCGGTGTTTGCGCCGCCTTCGACGTAACGATCATGATCCACAGTCTCCAGAACGCCCGTTTTCACCTCGGCACCTTGCCCTTTTTCAGACAGTGTTGTCCAAGAGTTGATCTCGCACCGGAACTTCGATGCCCGCTCCGCCGTAAATCACTCTCAGGAGTAAGCATGCAGAATCCGCCATCGCCGGATCGGCTCCACAGTGCTCCAGCTCTCGTTAATCCTCGCCACGTCTGCCCTTGGTGGCTTGGCTACTTTCTGGCGAGCCCCGTACGGCGGATCTTCTATCAGCCGACCAAAGTACTGGCGGCACACGTCCGCCAAGGCATGACCGTGTTAGAACCCGGCCCCGGAATGGGCTTCTTCACTCTGGAGCTGGCCCGCCTAGTAGGCAGCTCAGGTCGCGTGATCGCTGTTGACGTCCAGTCTCGTATGCTCGATGGGCTCCGGCGCCGCGCGGCCAAAGCCGGCGTCCTCGACCGCCTGGACATTCGCCTGGCAGCGCCTGATTCGCTAGGTGTCGCCGATTTGGCCGGGGTCGTGGACTTCACGCTGGCATTCGCCGTGGTGCATGAGATGCCGGCTGCCGCTCCGTTTTTTGGCGAGGTGGCCCGCGCCTCGAAACCCGGAGCGCGACTGCTCTTGGTCGAACCAATGGGGCACGTCACAGCTTCCCTGTTTGAAGCCGAATTGCAGGCGGCCGGCGGCGCGGGATTCACACCTGTGGAGGTGCCCTCCCTGCGCCGCAGCCGCACCGCGCTGCTCGAAAGGGTGAGGTCTTGATCCGCACAGAACGCCAGCTACCTTTCGCGGCGGTGACCTGATATGTGGTGATATCGTTAGCCTTGGACCGACTTGTGATAAAAGCATGTGTCTACTCGATCCGTACCGGCTCCAGCGTCGTCTGCGCGCTCCCGCTGGGCGCCAGATCGACTTCCTGGAAGCGATTCCGCGCGCGCCACAGCTTGCCAATCTGCTCCGGTGTGTAGTCCACCGTATCCTCCGTGGCCACCACGTAATACTTGCCGGACGCCAGCGTGTACGACGTGTAGATCCCCTGCTGATCGGTGACCCCGCGCACCAGCACCTCCGCCAGCATTGCCTCCGAACCGACGTCCGCGGGCATCATCAATACACCGATGTTTCCCACGGGATTGCCGTCCTTATCGCGCACTTGGGCGCTGATCGTGCCGCCGTCGTGCCCCACGATCACGCGCAGGCCGGCGCCGCCCGGCGCGGAACCGATGCGCACCGGCTCGTGCAGGATGCTGCGTCCGGAATAAGTCACATCCTTTACATAGAGGCCCGGTGCGGTGACGATCGCGCGGACGCTGTAGTCGTCCTGAAACAGTCCGGTGAAGGTGAAGGTGCTGGGTATATCCTGGCGTCCCACGGGGCGCTCCAGCGGAAGATTGCCACGATACACCGGTCCCAGCGATACGGTCACCCTGGCGGTGTTGGGTGTGGCGGGCGGTTCGCCGGCCCACGCCACTTCCCCTTCCAGCGTGAGCGGCGGGGACGCTATCGCGTGGAACCCGCGCTGATCCTGATCCACCACCATTACCACCGCCGTTCCGAAGTTCGGCGATTGTTGAGAGTTGGAGGAGAAGCTGCCCTGGGAAGCCGAGAGGCGGTAGTTCCCGGGCGTGAGATCGCAGATGCGGAACTTGCCATCGGCCGCAGTCATGGGGCCGCGGGGCCGCCCGATGGTGCTCATGCCGTGCGAAACACCCATCGACGGCTGCAGCGGCTCGATCCCAAGGCTGACTTCGCCGGGACTGCTGGGGCCTTCCGCGGTTCCTTCCAGGCAATACGATGGCGCTTTCCGGACTTCGATGTCCACGCCTTCGCGGTCCTCGCCCGGGCGCAGCGTCAAGACTTCGGCGGTCTCACGAGCCGGCGAATTGGGATACCAGGTGCGCATGGGCACGCGCTTCCGCAGCCTGGGGTCGAGCGGCACCTCAGAGTGCGCGAGCGATACGCGCAGGGGCATCTCCGCGAGGATCAAAAAAGGACGCCCGGGAGGCACATAGGTCAGGGTGAATTCGCCGAGGTCGTCGGTGGTAGCCTGGCCACGAAAGAAATAGCCGACACTTCCCAGGTAGTACTCGCGGCCGATGAGCCACACGGTCATCCCCGGCACAGGCTCTTGGTTTTCGTCAACCACCTTCCCCTTGATGCTGCCATCCAGCACCATTGCGAAATCGATGTTGTCAAGATCGTGGCCGGCCAGCATGACGCGCCGCTCCAGCCCCGGGCCGAAGCGTTCCGCATTCTGCGCATCGATCCGGTACAATCCCGGAGCGAGATCGCTCAAGCGGTAGCGGCCGGAGGAATCGGTGGTGGATTGCACCTGCCTGGTGGCAGCCGACTGAAATATGGTGTCCCCCACCCAGGTGGAGTTGGTGTAGGTGGAGACGGCATAGTTGGCCAGCGGTTTTCCGGTGATCTTGTCCTTTACGACGCCGCTGATGGATGCGTTTTGCGTGGCAGCGGTCTGCTGCGCGGCAGCGGCGCCGGAGGCCAAAACCAGAATCAGGAACCTGGCGATCATTGTCCGCCTCCTTTGGGCGCGGATACCGGCAAATCCAGGTCGGTGGGCGCTCCGCCCGGAACGTCGATCTCCACCATCTTGGTCACGTCCGCCACCCATCGCGCCTTTGCCGCCGCCGGTTGTGCCGTGATGCGGTACCGCCCGGGGCGCAGGCCCTCGAAGGCAAAGCGGCCTTGCTCATCGGGGAAGGCGAGCTGAGCCGGAATGCCCGGGGCGGCGTCGGAATCGAGCAGCAGCACGGCGAAATTTTTGGGCTTCGCCGAGCCGGCGCGCAGCGTCCCGTGGATCGCCCCCGCCTGGTCGACGACGACTGCTACCGGGCCGCTGGATTCGCGGCTCAAATCCACGACCGGCCGCGTCACCAGGTAACAGCTTGTGCCAAGCCCGCTCACGCCCACGCGGTAGCGCGCGGGTGGCGCGTCCTTCACGGTCTGGGCTTTGCCGAAGACGGCTTGCACCGACAGATCGCTTCCCAGCCACCAGGGTTCCAGCAAGGTGAGGAAGACCGTGGCGCTTGGCGGGCAGCCTTTTGGCGGGCTGTCGCCCGGACCACGCAGCATCAATTCCACCGACTTGCCGGGGCTCACCGGCACGCTGAGGTTTTCCAAATTCTGGCCGATCACCTGAATCCGCGTTCGTCCGTAGACCGGGTCCTTGCCGAGCGACGTTCCATTGAATCCGTAACCGTTGGCAGGACCGGCCACGTACAGGTCGTAGGTGCCCGGCGGAATCTTCTCCAAGGTATAGCGGCCGTCGTCTTCGCTCCATACGTAGGCGATGGGCAGGGTTGGCAGGTCCGGCAAACCCAGCGCCACGTTGAACTCCATCTTGGGCCGTGGTCCTTCGATTTTGCCGCTCACCGAGAACGACGGGCCCGCAACCACCGTGAAATTGATATCGCGGTAATCCTCTCCGCCCGAGATGGTGAACATCCGCGGATGCGCGTTGTCGGGGTACATTTGCGCGCCCGACCCGATAGGCAGCCCGCTCCACCATAGCCCCACGGCATACTGGCCCGGAGGCAAATCGAAAATGCGGTACTTTCCTCCGTCCCCGAGTAGCACCTGCCGTACGGATTCAAACTCTTCGCTACCCGGCGGCTTCACCAGCACGGCGATGCGCGTGCCCCCTGTTTGGCGGCCGTAAGGGGTCAGCACGCGTCCGGGAAGTGGCTGGCCTTGCGTATCGACCACCTGCCCGCTGATGACCGCGTAGCGAACGAGGCGCAACTGCAGCGCCACCGCGGGCAACCGCAGTTTCAGATTGGTGGTGATGAAGTTGGGCTTGGACACCTCGACGGTGTATTCACCGGCGGCGAGTCCCGACGCGCGGAAACGGCCGTCGCGATCGGTCTCCAGGTCGGCCGCCAGTTCGCTCGCTCCGGGAGTGCGAAGCTTCAGCTCGACCGAGGGGAGACCGTCGCCGGAGCCATCGTCCACCACGCGTCCTTCCACTTCTTGCGCGCAGAGAGGCGGAATCACAACCGCAGTCACCGCAGCAAGCATGATCGGCCAGCGAAACAGGGTCATGCGACCTCCAAACTGCTAGGTGTTTAGCACTATCAAATGTAGTGGAAGGCTCCCGTTCGCTCCTGTGACAGAGCGGCGGCGCCCAGAAGAGTGGATGTTGCACTCAGCAATCTTATGGCGATTCTCCGCACGCACGTACCACCTCAAATTATATTCCTGCTCTCGTTCACGTAGAGCTGCTCGCCGGCAGGTGTATTCGAGGTTTGAGGGATATCAGTGAATATCGCTAGCTTGCCGCCGGCAACCGACAGTAGTGCGTGTCGAGCAAGGGGTCCGTCCTCCTGTGGCAAGTTTTCCAGAAGCCCACATATCCGGCCCTCCGCGATTCAGTGCGTTCGAGCATTGGTACCGATCTGCTCGTGCCCGCGCAGTTGAATTGCGCTATTGCCTTTGCCGATCCGGCTTCCCGGCACAACGGTAGACCTCTGTTTTGCCGGCCCCTCTTCACCCACGATCCATCGCTGCCAACTGCGGGGAAGCAACGCCAACTGACCGAAGTAAAATCTTCGACTCTCGGGCGGCTGCCGAGCGTTCTTGATGCTGAGAATGACCGATCCGATCAGGAACACACCCCAGACCAGGATAACGATCCATTCATCGATGCTCCTTGATGCGAAGGCCCCCAGCGCACCCACAACCAGGAGAGAACATAGCAGAGTGGCCACCTTACGAAACGGTTCTCTCATACCGCCTCCTTCCCCTTCACGATAATACATCGCTTGACACCTATAGCACTCATTCGAGCATTCAGGCTGGTAAACCGGCTTTTGTCGAACTTCGCCGGACGGCACCTCGCCCCGTTTTTTGGGCTGACTGGAATAGCTGCAGCTCGGACGTTGCTCGCGCGTTAATTGTGAATATCGCGAGCGGTCTGGTCCTTTACCTCGGCGCTTCAGAGAGGCTGGACTACGCGCGTAAGAAAACATGCTGGCGAGTCGGTCGGCGAGTACTGGATTGCCGGGCGAGCACCTGAATCCCGGCCGCAGGGCAGCACCAGGGCAGCACGTCAGCCCTCCGTACGGCCATAAACGGCTTGGTGGCGGACTGGACTAGACCGAAAACACAACTACTTAGACCCAACTGAACCGAACGGGACTATAAAGTAGCGGGTTCGATTCCCGTTAGCGCTACCAGAAACAAAAGACTTACGGGCCGCAGGGCAGCACAGGGCAGCACGCGCAAACGAGAGGGGTCAAAAGGCATGCCTTCAGACTACGCATACGGCAGGCGCAAGGAGCTTCAGGTGGCAGAGTTCCTCGAACGCCGTGGTTTCGACTGGGGCGCGCGCGGGCCAGCCGGGGCCCAGTCGATTTGGTCGCGAAAAGAAGCAAAACTCGTTTGGCGATCCAGGTGAAGTCGACGCGCCGCAACGTCACGAGCTACACGCGGCTCAGCCCAAACGAAGAAATGCGCCTCATCCGGTCGGCGGCCCCTCGGAAGGCCAAGCCGGTGCTCGCGCTTGTCTCCCAAAATTACGTTTGGCTCGTTTCTGTTCCAAACCAAGACCCTGTGGTCGAAGGTGAGCTCAAGCCTCTACGTTACGAATACCCTGGGCATTCGTGAGGGGTTCCTCGCCGGAATGGATTGCACTTCCTTCTTTGAGGGCCTCAGTCTGCCTCTGAATGACTCCGCGGATTTTATACTGGTGGAAGCGAAGTTCCGACTGCACCCGCGGGGCTGCCGATAACGAATAAACGCTCGCCCAGTATTCCTGCTGGACAAACCGCGGGCACCCGGGTTCACGGAACTGGACCAGGGCGTGCGCCCTGAAGTCTGGCGGACCGCGTTAAACTGAGGAACGAAAGATGAAGCTACAAAAACACTGGAGCGCGATCATCGGTATTTTTCTGTCATTGTTGTACATCATCCTCCAGATTGTTCAGTGGAAAAGACACGGAGATGATCTCACTGGAGTTGCCATAATCGGCGTGTTGTCCGGTGTTCTCGTTCTCGTCATCTTTAGGTACTGGAAGGTCGGAGGAGATCGTGTCGAGTCCTTGCGTGCCCAGATCACGACGCTAAGAGACGAGCATGAGACTCAGATCAGGCATCTTCAATCTCAGCTGAAGCAGGCGCAGGACTGGCCAGCGGAGGTTAGGGAGGTGCCCGCTCGGATCAGGGATCAGGAAGCCGATACCCTGGAATTGGTCGGGAAGTTGAAGCTCCTTTCAGCGGAGGCAAAGAGGCTTGCAGGGCAGCTCTTGTCACTCTCTGACATGGCGCAACGGACGCATGGATCTCTTGGGAGTGGCCCGTTTGATCGGTCATACACGAGCTTGGCTACGATAAATCCACTCATGGCCAATTTCGTTGACTGGCAGAGCCAGGTGATGCGATACGTCGAGATGATGCGTGAGCTTAATCAGCCGGTCAATCAGAGAAGAGATATTACCTTTCAGTTCTGTTGGAACTGCCTAGATCAGGAGTCTAAGAATCTTGCTCAACAGGCCGACTCCCTTCGTTCTTCAGTGTGCACCGCTGCAAGACGATGAACTACGCAGCCGCATGCTGAAGCCCGGCTCCGCTTCCCGCGCATGAACACGTTCGCCCGCTCAGGCCAGGATCCCACCACGAGCCCGCATAAGGACGTTTCCAGCGCGGAGTCCCGTTCTGGCGCACAGGGGGCTAACGATATCAACGAA
>JBKQRH010000222.1:0-3595 GCA_052326045.1 Occallatibacter sp.
CGCCAGGCGATCCGCCTAGCATCAGTACTCATAGTCGGCTCGTTCGGATGTCAGTTGGCGCTAACAGCCGAGGCACGTTTCCAGATTCGACTAGGCCCTGTTTGGCAGTTCCGGGTGGATGGTCGCCAATCCGTCAGTTACTGGCTAATAAACAGCGTTTCCTGTGGCGGAATTCAATTTAATCCGGTGGCGGGTTAACAGTGTACCCAGCATGATGCCAGCGGCGGCATTCCGCTGTATCCAGCATGGCGCCCACTTGGGTGAGCAAATGGAAAGCCTAGGGAGCTGCCGGGGCCTCGGCCGTGCCGCCAATCTCCTCGCCGGTGACCACCAGCTCGACGCGGCGGTTCTTCGCCCGGCCTTCGGGCGTGTCGTTTGTTGCCACGGGCTGCGACATTCCGAATCCGCGCGAGGTCACCGAAGACTCGGGAAGGCCCTGCTGCACCAGGAAGTTCAGCACCGTGGCGGCGCGCTGTTCGGAGAGCAACTGGTTGTACTCGGAGCTGCCCACGTTGTCGGTGTGGCCATCGACTTCGAGGTTCAGTCCCGGATGCGCCAACACGATCCCGGAGATCTTAGCCAGCTTCTCGCGGGCTTCAGCCCGGAGCGTATATTTGCCCGTATCGAAGAGTACGTCCGACATGTTGACGATCAGTCCCCGCGCCGTATCGCGCGTCTGTAAGACAGAATTCAACTGGTCCAGCAGGCGCTTTCGCAAATCGCCCTTTTCGGCTTCCGCCTGCTGGCGCGCGCGCTCCGCGTCTTCGGCCTGCTTGCGCGCACGTTCGGCGTCGGCCTGAGCCGCCTGCTGCTGCGCCAGCGCCTGCGCTGCGGCCAGCCGCTGTTTCTCCGCCTCGGCCTGGGCCGCCGCTTGAGCCGCTTCCGCCTCGGCCTTCTCCCGAGCGGCGCGCTCGGCGGCGACCTGCGCCTCCAGCCGTGCCCGTTCCGACGCTTCGGCCTCTGCCTTGGCCTTCGCTTCCCGGTCCGCCGCCGCCTGGCGCTCCTGTGCCAGCCGTTCCTCTTCGAGCTTCTTCACTGTGATGATGCGCGCGTCCTCAGCGGTCTGGACCGCCTCCCTGGCCGCCGAGTCGATCACCTTCTTCTCGCGCTTCTGGGTCAGGTCGCTCTCGGCCGCTTTCAGCAGCTCGGCGGCCTTATGGAAGCTCTCCGCGGCGTACTTCTCGCCGCCAGCCTCCTTGACGATCTCGACCGCGTTCCGCGCCTCAAGCAGACTGAGCGGAATGCGCGAACTGACCTCAGGCGCCTCGTAGCCAGCCTGAACCGTGGTCTCGTATTGTCCACGTTGGAGCAGGTCAAACTTGGCGTCGATCTCCTCGACGCTGCCCACCGTGTCTGGCCGCACCACGTTCTCCATTACCACCACCTCGCTCGGCTGCGAGACGGAGAAGTACGGCTCAGCGGTCACGATCATCGCGAAGGCCTGCATCGGCTCGGTGACATCCATCTTGCTCTTCTGGCCGTTGAGCATGAGCTCGCCCAGGTTGTCCGCGCGTCCTTCCGGCGAGATGGCCCACAGCACATAGGTCAGAAACCCCGAGCCGAAGCGCGACGCGGGTTCGAGCTTCTCGAATTGCGCCTGAATGCGCACCGCTCCCCGCCTGCTCTCGACTCGGGCTTCACCGCGGGCCTGCGATTGCAGAATTGTGCCGCGGAAGTCGATCTGCGTTGGTCCGCTCAGGTGGCGATAGTTGATAGCCTTGGTGGTGCGAACCACCAGCGTGACCCGCGACAGCGGACCCGACTGCTGCGCCATCGAAGCCACCGCCATCCCGGTTACTGCGAGAAACAACGCTATCTGCTTCACGTGAGAATTCCTCCTACAGGTGTTTTCCGCCCATGATACACCCCCGGCCGCTTCAGACCAGCCTCATCCGCTTGACAAACACTTCCTGGAACTCCGGCTTCGCCGCCAACTTGACATGGCGCGTCAGCCGCAGTGCTGGCATCCTCGATCTGGCCGCGTCGCGAGCACGTGAGCGTAGACTTTGACGGCTTGCATGGATTGAGCAGGGAAATACCGGCTCTGTCCGAAGGCTTTTAGGTGGGAGGCGATGGTCTTGCCGTGATTCCGATCATTCTCCGCCGCGTTCAGCTGGGTATTCTCTTCGACCAGCGTGTTAACCATCCATAAGGCGCCGGACTTGACCCAGGCCGGAGCTGCAAAGAGGACAGGGCTGCCAGCGCGAGAGAGAGCCTGAGCGCAGCCTTCCAGCAGCTCCCCAGCGGAGCGGGCGCCGGTGTGTTGATGCCGGGTTTGGCTATCGTGGATTCGGTGGATGCGGTCGCATGGATGGGGGCGTCAATCAGTCTGCTGTCGAACCTCGGATTCTTCCTCTTCTTCCAAAACGCTGTGTGATGCGCACCTGAACTGGCATACAGCTTTCCCGTGCGCGATCCGGACGATCTCCGGAGAGCGGCAACTCAAATACATTTCGCCTGAGGGAGGAAGGCGAACAGAATCATTTGGCCGGCGGATAAACAACTGCAATCTTTCCAGCCGGCCACGCCTGCGCGGAGAGATCCCCCGATCAACGCAACGCAAGCGGCGCATAGACGACCGCCGGGCGGGTAACCGACACTCGTACGCACGATACCAGACGAGATGGGAGTTTGTTAACCGGAGTCTCCCTTTTCGACCCGGAGTCCCACAATTGTACCGATCCTGAGGTAGAGGGCAAGGCCATATAAGCCTTTGCGCCGAAAAAGCCAGCACTTGAGATCGTTAAGAACGCAACTGGGTGGAGTCTGTTCCTCGTCTCCGTAAGAGATTGAGGTGAGACTCCACCCAGCGGCTGCGGTTGAGTTGAGAGAGTTTACCTGGATTCGAGCAGGATCGCCTTTCCCTTTGTCTTCGAGGAGCGGAGGAAATAAATAGCTCCGTAAATGCCCCAGACGGCGGAGATGCCAAGCGCCAGCAACGGCTCCTTGAAGGTTCCCAGGCCGAAGACTGGACTGATCAAATAGAACGCCATGCAGACCAGGTTTGCCAGCAGGCCGAACCCTGGGATGAGCAGGTGGAGCACCACGTTGTAGTCGGGGCGCTTGTGGTAGGCCACAATGCACAACAGGCAACTAAGCGCGTAAAGGATGAAGGTGCCGAAGTTGGAGGTGAGGGTGATGGTGAGCAGCGAGTTGGGCAGGCCGGCGAGCGTGTCGTGGGAGGGGTAGCCGAAGTTGGAGAGGATGCCGTGGGGCAGCGCGGCAATGGCTGGATCGGTGGGCGCGCTGGCGTCGCCGAAGACCAGCGTGACGGCGATGACGCCGATAACCGCCGAGATCACAGCCAGCGTCCAGATGGCCTTGCGCGGGCTGAGCGACCCGGCGTGGAGGATGCCGAAGTGCTCGGGAACTTCCTCGTCCTTGCCCATGGCGTAGGTGACGCGGGCGCCGGTGTTCATGCAGCTCAGCGTGGTCCCGATGAGCGCGAAGAACACGGTGACAGCCTCGGCCAGCATGAAGTATCTGCCGTGGCCCTGGCCGAGTAACTGGTCACCGACGATAATCATCATGTCGCCGAGCGGCGCCGCCGAACTGGACGCGCTCGCCATGGTGTATCCCGAGTTGAGGAAGTAGT
>JBKQRH010000223.1:0-6591 GCA_052326045.1 Occallatibacter sp.
GCCAGGGGCGGGTGTGCGGCGGCGCGGTGGAGTTCCTTCTGGGTTGGAAAGCCGGATCGGTGCGCCCACCGGTCTTTCCCGCGCGCATCGAGAGTCTTACGCGCGAATGATTGACTGCTGGATCAAAGCGGCTGTGCTGTGACAGGGCGTGGTCGAAAAAGCGGGGGGCGCCGGCTGGAAAGAGCTCGCTGAAAAAAGCCAAATCAACACAGGCCGCCGATGCACGCCGATAAACGCGGATTGAAGAGAATTGATTTATCTGAGTTCATCGGCGTTGATCGGCGGCTCAAAATGCTCTCTTCATGAGATCTCGCGGGCTGCTGGCCGACTTCAACAGACAACAAAAAACGCTCGTCTGTTCCACTCGAGGCCTGAGCAGTACGCGCGGCTAGGCCTTCGGTTCCCGCACCTTGGCTTTGATGAAGTCCATCTCCACCTGCTTGGGGATGCCGGGTTCGAAGCAGCGGCGGCAACGGGCTTCGTACATATCGGAGCCGGCCACCACGATAAGCTCGTCGGAACCGCGCAGCCGCTGCGTATGCTTGGCGGGGTTGCCGCAGCGGACGCAGATGGCCAGGGTCTTGGTGATGGACTCGGCGTGCGCCAGCAGGTCCGGTATGGGGGCAAACGGCCGCCCCATGTAGTCGGTGTCGAGACCGGCGATGATCACCTGCTTGCCGCTGTCGGCCAGGCGCTGCGCCACCTCCACCAGGCCCGGACCCATGAAGTTGGCTTCATCGATTCCCACTACTTCCGAGCGCCAATCGATGCGCTCGACGATCTCGGCCGAATTGGCCACCACTTGCGACTTCATGCGGAGGTCGCCATGGGAGACGATCTCGTCATCGGAGTAGCGTTTGTCGATGGATGGTTTGAAGACTTCGACGCGTTTGCGCGCGATCATGGCGCGGCGCAGGCGTCTGATCAGCTCTTCGCTCTTGCCCGAGAACATGGGCCCGCAGATCACTTCGATCCACCCGACGTTGCCGATGATGATGTCCATACGAACCGTTCAGCATGGCACAAAAGCAGGTACGAATCCAGTGGGCTTACTTGGCGCCCAGGCTCGAGAGCACCTGATCGAGCTTGTCCAGTTGCGCATCGAGGTCGTTCATTTTGGCCTGTTCGGTGCGTAGTTGAGTTTCCGCCTCCGCCTCTCTCGCCGGACATAGTTGCGCCTCGGTGGCGAGGCCGTCAAGATTGCCCTTGAACATAGAGAGCTGCCCTTCGGCTGCCTGCTTCTCAGCCGGGTTCTGCGAGTTCCTCAGCCGAGCCTCGATTAGTTCGATTTGCGCCATGAGGTACCTTTGCTGTTGCTCCACGCCGGCGCACATGACATGAGCTTCGTCCCGACGCTGGGCGGCGCTGTTCACGAGCGCGGTTTGGACTTGCAGCCGGTACATGACGATCTGCACCCGCTGAATGGTGGCCGCAGCAGTTTGCAGATCCTGCCGCAACTGGCGGATTTCGGTGAGCATGGCCTGCGTGAGCTGCGCGTCCGGCGGGCCCGTTTGAGCCGGGGCCACCGTGGCGATGAGTAGTGCCGCCAGAATGAGAACGGATGCGCGGCGCATGGATTGTCTCCCGAAGCATTCTGGCCGCGGCCGCCTTTGGAAGGGGCTTATTGCCGCTTTGTGACTGTCCATACTTGTTGGACACCGCGGCAGGCGATTTGGCTACCGACTGCCAGCGCCTTTTATGCAAACTCCCGGTCAGTTCCGGTTTGGTTCGGCCTGTGTATCGCTCCGGCTTTGTACCACAGCATTCGCGGCGCCCAGCCCCACCGGGCCGCTTCCTGGGGGCGGAGCGAAGTTGGAACCGGGAAAAAATGCATCTGCCCCGTCCCTTTGCCCCGTCCCCCGGAGGTCCTACTCGGGCGGATTCGCTCGCACCGTGACCTCATTCGGTGACGCCCACTGCACCTGCGGCACGACTCCGCGGGGTAGCGAGCTATCGACTGCGAAGGAGTAAGTGATCCGGATCGGGTCGGCGTGCGCACCGGCGTCGAACTGCCAGGTCTCCAGGTCGTGAAGCGCCGCGTTCACCAGCCGCTTTTTCTCTTCGCCCGGTATAACGTCGGCTTCTGCCAAATGGAGACCCGTGACTCGGCCGTCACGATCTACTGTTCCCGCCAGCACGATCACGCCCGATGCTCTCGCTTCCAGCGCCGATTGCGGATACGTGATCTTCTCCACAGCTGCCATCAGGCAACGGTTCTGTATCTCCAATCGACAATGGGGCTTTGCTGCAAGCGGGAGATCAAGGCTGGTGTCCAGGGATGGGTCAGCAATGAATCCCATCGGGATGATCTCGATGGTCTCTTCGTGTTTATCGGCATCGAAGGAATAGGTTGCGTGCAGCTCCTTCGCCCATTCGTGCCACCTTGGTGGGAAGCCGCCCTCCACGGGGTCCCCCTGGAAGCGCTCGGCTGCTTCGTGTGAGTCGAAAAAGAAAACACCGAAACTTTTGCGGTCCGGGCGGCGATCTCTTAGCGTCTGGGCGAGGCAAATGAGTTTGTCGAGGGTGAATTCGCGCGGTTGGAGGCTGACAAACATGGAGATGCCATAATCCCGACCGTTGCGAAAATGCGGCGGTCGGCACTGTGCAGAGGCCGGGGCACCGCCCACCAAGGCCAAGCAAACGGGCAGGACGACACCTGCGACCGGCAAACTGAGAATTATTTTAGTTAGCGCCTGCACAGCCCTTTAGCCTCAGTTGTATGGTTATGTCCTTTGTCGTGCCCGTGTTTGGATCAGCGCCTGGAACTACCTCGATCCCGACAAAGGTTTTTAGATCGTAGGGCGGCTGGTAGCCATATAGGCTCCGCCAGTCCTGCGGTACGAAGTCCAAGAGCCCCGTCAGGTTGTGCAGAGCCTCGTGGAGAATAGTCCCCTGGGTCAGGCCTGTTAGGGCCTTCGGGTTGGTGTTGATATATATATCGGTGGCAGGTCCGCTCGCTGGTGGAGTGACAAGAACTTGAGATGCAGCCACTGAGAGTCCCTGAGGAGACACCACGCCATTCGGTCCGCGGAAAGGCACGAACAGTGCACAGACCGGAAGAAGCTTTTTGATCTTTACATCAATAGGGTTCTTTCCATCCGACATGCCCGCATCGTACTGGCTTATGTTGGTCTGGATGCCGTCCCACACCTGCTGCCGGGTGACGGAGCCAGTCAGCTGGCTGAAGTAAGTCGACCTAATCGGGTCCGCATTGAAGAATTGCGCACACGAGGAGGGCGGGGAGGGAGGAGAGGGGCTGGTCAGGTAGGGGCCCGCAAGCAATTGCTGTTGCTCGTTGTTATATTGCCGAAGCGCAGCACCGCCGAGCCGCACTTTGGTACCTCCGCCGGATGGCAACTGGCAACTCGGGCCCCCGCGGAGCGGCAGCGCAAAAACCGGTATGCCTTCGACCGGTGCGGCCACCCCAATGGCAGTCTCGTTGAAGGAAGGGTTTCCGCCTGCCGTGGCATAGTAACTCGTGGCCCACTCAACGATCGGCTGTGCCACATCCGCGATTTGTCCACCTGCTGGTGAGTACCACTGCTGGGTCCATGAATAGGCCGGGAGGTTCGCCATTTGCCCCGTCGCGTTGCCGTTCTGATCATAGGTGATGCCGGACTGGCCGATCACTCCGCCATCGGCGGTGGCGATCTGAGGCTGCTCGTTGGGCACCATCCAGCGTACGTTCCCGGTAGCGTCGAAAGAGACCATGTACTGGGTCCACGTGTCGGCCCCGGCCCAGACGGCGCCGACAAACGAACCGTCCTGCGCCTGCAGGACCGGCTCAACTGCCGTGCCCTGGCCGGGCACCTGCGGCGCGCTGACAAGGCTCGCGCTGGCGCCCGTCGTGACCGCCATGCCATACGTGACCGCGTCGTTTTGCCAGGTGAGCAAGATCCCCTGGTCGGCGTTCGTGATCATGTTGACCTCGAACACCGGAATCAGGTCCATAACCTGGGTCGTCCAGTCGTAAACCTTGATACTGTCATAGGCTCCGCTGCTGTTCACCCGCAGCAGCGCCAGGTGGTTGAACTCCTGGTCGTTGCCGAGCCTTTCACAATAGGCGTAGGGAATGTAGGCATAGCCGTCGCCCGCAATCATGAGGCCGTACCGCTGGGGCAGCCCCGAGCCCCCTAGCGTGTCGTCCAGCGGAATGGGCACGCTGAATTTCTGCGTGCCCGTGGTGGGGTCAATGCCAATCACCGTATCGGGCAGGCGGCTGTAGTTCGGATTCCAGTTGCGTTGAATGGCGAAGATAGTGCCATCGGTATGCACGCCCAAGGGCGAATCAGTGAGGTCGGACACGGTTGGGTCCGGGGCGTACGCGGGATACGGCTGGCCGGTAATTCCATCGAGTTTCACGATCGAATCCGCATAGGTGGCCGGATTCTGCATCACCGCGACCAGGCCACCCAGGAAATCCGGCACAACGGCTCCCGGATTCCAATAATTCGCCTGGCTTACATCCGCCGTCCACGCCGTCGTCCCGTCGCTGGTGATGGCTTGGACCGTGCCATCGTTCTGGAACGCGAACACGTCCGCCACACCGCTTGCGCTGGGCACTGCTGGCACAATCCAATCGACACCCGATCCGTCGCCGGGGTTGGACCAAACCACCGTGCCCGGGGCCAGCGCGACAGCGAAAACCGTGACATCGGCGGACGCAGTGCCCGCTGTGATCGTAACGTGCCCCGCGGCCAGGGCCGTGAGAACCGGCGGGTCATCGGTCGACAGGCTCACCACGGTGGGGTCGCTCGATCCCCAGGCCAGTCCCGTCACCGGTTGCCCGGCTGGGCTTAACGCCTGGATGGTATGGGTGTCGCCCACCACCATGTTGAGCATGGCGGGCATTACCGTATTGCCTCCCGCTACCGGCACGGTAAAGCCAAACGACTTGCTCCACGCGCCGTTCTGTTGAATCCGCGCAATGCCGGTCAGCGCCGTGGGAGCCACCGCGGCCACGACCTGCGTGTCGCTCCAACTGAGGACCTGGCCGGCGGTGCTACCCAACCAGACAACGCCGCTGCCCTGAAAAGATCCAAAGCCTGCGCCGGTAAACGTGACGGACGTTCCAGCGACTCCCGAAGCCGGGCTGACGCTCGCGAGTTGAAGCGTGTTCACGGTAAATGGAAACCCAGTGCTCATGACGCCATTCTGCAGGACCTGGGCGTTGCCGGAAGCCGATCCAGCGGCTACCAGGGCGACGATCTGGGTGTCGCTCCAGCTTTGCACCGCGCCATTCAAGGTGCCAAGCCACACTTGGCCGCTGCCCTGGGCGGCGCCGAAGCCGGAGCCCGCGATGGTCACCTGAGTTCCAGGGGCGCCGCTGGCCGGCGTAACGCTCGAAATCGTCGCGGTATTTACGGTGAAGGGCTCGGGGTTGGACCAGACTCCGCCTTGTTGCACCTGGGCAGTTCCGGAGGTGGAATTGGAGGCGACCGCGGCCACAATCTGATTGTCACTCCAACTCACTACCGTGCCACGAGTGCTGCCCAGCCACACGGACCCCGTCCCTTGCGCCGATCCGAAACCCGAACCGGAAATTGTGACTTGCACGCCCGCCACGCCCGAGGTTGGAGACAGGCCGGTGATCGAGGGCACTCGGGCCACCGTGAAACTCACCCCGTTGCTGGCCACGCCTCCGGCCGTCACCACCACGGCGGCCGCGCCGAGGGTGGCGCTGCCGCCGATGGTAAAGAGCGCGGTGATTTGGGTCGCACCCATGACCGTCACGTTGCTTACCGTGATGCCGCTGTTGGTGGTCGACACCGTCGCGCCCGAGACGAAGTTGGCGCCCGTCAGAGTCACGGGCACGCTCCCACCCTGAGCGCCACTGGATGGACTCACGGAGGTAAGGGTGGGAGCCGGCGGGTTGACCGTGAAGGTCTGCGCACCGCTGGCGCCGCCGCTGGTGGCGACCGTGACGTTGGTTGCGCCCAGGGTCGCGCTGCCGCCGATGGTGAAGGTAGCGGTGATCTGGGTGGCACTCACCACCGTGACACTGCTCACCGTAATGCCGGTGTTGGTGGTCGATACCGTCGCGCCCGAGACGAAGTTAGTGCCCGTCAGGGTGACTGGTACACTGGCGCCCTGGGTGCCAAGGGATGGGCTCACGGATGTCAGGGTGGGTGGGGCTGGATTAACCGTGAAGGTCTGCGCACCGCTGGCGCCGCCGCTGGTGGCGACCACGAAGCTGACCGCGCCGACGGCGGCAGTGCCGGCGATGGTGAAGGTTGCCGTGATCTGGGTGGCACTCACCACCGTCATGTTGCTGACCGTGATGCCAGACTTGTTGAACAGGAGGCTGGCTCCCGTTTGGAAGTTAGTACCAGTCAGGGTCACGGGCACAGTGGTACCTTGAACGCCGATCGATGGGCTCACGGAAGTGAGGGTGGGCGCCTGGGCGAACTGAAGTGAACCCCTGGGCTGAGACACGAAGTTAAGGGGGTTATCGCCGTTCGCTGAGAAATCATTGCACGGCGGGGTTGATGTCGTCCACTCTGGAAGGACCTGAGCGGAGGATAGGGCAACGCAGGGATGCGACCCGAGCGTCGACTCAGCGGCCGGAACGGCCGGGGCGGCGTCAGCCGC
>JBKQRH010000224.1:0-17748 GCA_052326045.1 Occallatibacter sp.
CATGGGAGCGGGGCGCAACGACCAGAGCCCGTGGATGACCATCGTGGGCGTCGTCGAGGAGACGGAATACGGCTTCTTCAACGGTGTGCACGCTCCGGCGGTGTATATAGACGCCGCGCAACTGCCGCCGGCCAGCGTCATGTTTGCGGTCACGGCGGAGGGCGATCCGCTCGCCCTTGTACCGGCCGCGCGCAAGACGCTCGCCGGCCTTGACCCCGCGCTGCCGCTGGACGGGTTGCAGACCTACGCGCAGTTCATGCGGGATCATACGATCGGCATGAGATGGCTGGCCGGCAATCTCGGCGTGGATGCGCTGATTGCCCTGCTGTTGGCCGGCATCGGCATCTTCGGCGTGATGGCCAACCTGGTGGCCGAAAGGACGCGCGAGATCGGGGTGCGCCTGGCCATGGGCGCGCGCCGCGAAGACGTGCTGAGCATGATGCTGCGCCGCGCGGCGTGGCTGAGCGGCACAGGGCTGGCGATCGGCCTGGCCCTGGCCGTCGCCATGGCGTATGGCTTGGGCAGTGTGATCTCGTTCGTACATCCCAACGATCCGATCATGTTCGCCGGCATAACCGCGGCCGTCGCGGCCATTTCTGTAGCGTCGAGCTGGCTTCCGGCGCGGCGGGCGTCGCGAGTCGATCCCATGGTCGCGCTGCGCGACGAGTAGAAATACGGCCCCTGCGGAACTGCGCAGACACCCCGGACGTGGAGTCTCTCTAGTAAAATCCAGCACACAGGATTTTTGTGCCATTTGAAGGAGACTCCATGGAACCGGAGATTCAGCCCCCACTGCCGGAAGCGCCGTCCGCCGGAACCGCCGCTGACGCCGCTCTCACGCCCGGACCCCTCGCCCCCGCGCCGAACGCTGCGAAGTTTCGCCGCCTGCGCTGGATCTTCGGCGGCAGCCAGGGCCTGCGCGCTGGATGGTCGGCGCTTGTGAACCTGCTTCTGATTCTCCTTGCCGAAGCAATTCTCATTCCTACCGCCGCGGCCATTCATCCCTTCAAAATCGGCGACACTGCGCCCCTTGCCGTGCTTCTTCAGGTGCTGACCCTTTACCTCGCCGTCCTGGGGGTGGGCTGCCTGAATAGTCTGGTGAGAAAGCGCGGGCTGCGCTGGGTCTTCCTGGGCAGCCAGGGTCTGCGCGCCGGCTGGTCGGTGCTGACCTTTGTGGCGCTGGCCTTCTTCTTCATCTTCCTCCTTGCCACAATCGCTTCAACCATCCGCAAGGCCCTGCACGCGCCGCCCAATCAGGGCATCACCGCCCTCACGATGATCATCGGCGAGTCGATTGCCGTGCTGGCAATCGCAGGGGCGGCCGCGCTCCTTGCCCGCATCGAGCGACGCAGCAGCATCCTGGCCTACAACCTCACCGGCTCCCGGCGCCTGCTCCACTTATTCTCCGGCCTGGCGGCAGGGTTTGCAGCGCTTTCGGCGCTCGTGGGAGCCATGGCCTGGGGCGGATGGCTCCACTTTGGTCCGCCGGCGCTCTCCGGCCCGCATATCTTCTCCTTTGCCGCGCTGTGGGGTATCGCTTTCCTCCTGGTGGGCTGCTTCGAGGAGGGAACCTTCCGCTGCTACCTGCAGTTCACGCTGACCCGCGGCATCAACTTCTGGTGGGCGCTGGGCATCGTCAGCGTCATTTGCCTGCGCCTGCTGCTGAGCGCCAAGGGCAACGGCCTGTGGGGTGTCTATGCCATCGCCCTGCTGGGCCTGGTTCCCTGCCTTCTGCTGCATTTGAAAAAGGCTGAAGGCGCAGGCTTTTGGCAGGCGGCCTGGGTCACCTCGACGCTCTTCGGCTTCATCCACACCGGCAACAACGGTGAAAACTGGATCGGCATCTTTGCCGCCGCGTTTATCGGCTTTGTCTTCTGCGTCAGTGTGCGGGTGACCGGCTCGGCCTGGTGGGCCATCGGCTGCCATGCCGCCTGGGACTGGGCGGAGACCTACTTCTACGGCACCGCCGACAGCGGCATGGTCGCTCCCGGCCACTACCTGACCACCAGCCCGGCCGGCAACGCTCTGTGGAGCGGCGGCGCGGACGGCCCCGAGGGCAGTTTGCTGGTGCTGCCGGTCATCCTGCTACTGCTGGTGGCGCTGCTCGTGATTTATGGCCGCAGAAAGCCCGCGGCGATTGTTGCGCCTACCACAGAACAACTCGCAGGCTGAGAGAAACCCATGCGGCTCTGAGAAAAAGCATCGCTGGGGATCCCTAGAGATACGCGTCTCCGGAGCTCGCGATCGGGAACCAGGTCCAGGATTGGCCTTACCACAGAATTAACGCGGAGCGCTAATCCCCTGTTCGCTGGAACTGCCCATGCTTTTGAGAATCTCATCCAGTTGAGCATTGATCGCGTCGAGTTTGTCCCGTTCATTTCGCAGTTGCACTTCGCACTCATTTTCTATCGCCTGTACTTGCTGCTCCGCGGCCGTAGATGCTTCAAGTTCGGATTTGAAGTGGACGATTTCATCCTGGAGTATTTTCTGTTGCGCCGGATTCTCTTCGTTGCTGAGCGAATCTTCCAGCCGCTTAAACTCGCTTGCCTCATGCTGCCGGCGGTCTTGCGCGGCATCGAACTTCGCGCGCGCTTCGTCTAACCGGTCTGACGCGTGCGTAACCACTGATTGCTGAGTTTGCAGGCGAGAGAGCAAAATCTGGGCAGTTTGAATTCTTGCCAAAGAAAACCGCAACTCCTGGCGAAGTTCGCGGACTTCCGTTAATAGAGCCTGCAGTGTCTGCGGGTCGCTTGGCGCCGCCTGGCCAAATGCGGTTGCTGATAATCCGAAAACTGCGAGGACGAGAAATACTGCTCGCCGCATTGGAAACCTCCTGACCTGAAATCTCCCGGCTGACCCACCCCTGAAGCTACCTTGCTGCAACGGCGGGGCCGGGCCCCTTATTCCCTGTTCTTTGGTTCTCATTTTCTCTGCGATGATGAGCTCTGAGCTTCTTCCATCCGATAGGAAACCGATGGCTTCAGGACAAACCCGAGCGCGAATTTGTGAACTGCAATCCATTGAAACAGATCTTTTCGATCCTGCCTGGTTTGTCTTGTTCCGGTTTACTTGTTGCGGCAGACACGAAAGCCCTGGTCGGGGCCCTTGCCATTGGCGGCCAGGCCGCCCCGGAAAGCCGTCTCGGTGCAGTAAGAGGCGCCCATCCAACCGCCACCCTTCCAAACCCGGCGAAAGCCGCTCTGACTTCCTTTAGGGTCAGTTACATTGGCCCCCACGAAGTCTCCGTACCAGTCCCAGCACCATTCCCTTACATTGCCCGACATATCGTAAAGCCCCAACTCGTTGGGTTTCTTGCCGCCGGCGGGTTTCGATTGATTATGGTTTTGCTCCAGGGCGGGCCAGTTCCAAAACCCGGTCAAGGGCTTATCTCCAGAGTTTCTCCAATACCATGCTACCTCTTCCACATCATCGCTTCCGCTATAAGTGTAACTCTTGCTCAACTGGCCCCCGCCCGAGGCATATTCCCACTCCGCTTCTGTCGGCAGCCGGTATCCGTTGGCTCCCGCATTGATTGTTACCGTCCATTTCACATCGTCGAGATCGCCAAATTTCGGGTCCGGCAGATTATTTGGATCTTTCTTGTTCTTGTCGATGTTGTAATACGGCTTCAGGCCCTCTTTGATGCTCCTTTGGTTGCAGTACTCGATACTGTCATACCAATTGACCATTTCCACCGGCAGATTATCGCCTTTGAATTTTGAGGGATTGGTTCCCATTACCTCAATCCACTCTCTTTGAGTTACGTCGTATTTGCCGATATAGAAGTCCGATACGGTTACGCCTTTTCCATAGTAGTTGGATTTTGTGTTTTTGAAACTTCCGCCTTTGACGAAAACAAAGTTATCGGGCGCAGCTCCCGGCCAAGCGGCGGCGGCCGCCATGAATGTCAATAAAATGAAAAGTGTCCTCATCGAGATTTCTCCTTTATCCAGATCAAAGAATCCCATGCGTCCGGGTTGCAGAACTTCAGACAAGCTCAAAATCCGCTCGCTGCGAAGACAGTCCCGCCCGCGCTCCTTGACCTTTCCTCGCGCTTTTTCAGGTGTACAACACAGGGCCGGCGGCTGTGGGACCGGCCGGCCCTGGCGAAATCGAACGATTTGCAGGGGGATTCGTTACCACACTGTTGCGTTAACGCTCCCGCTGGCGCCGTTATATGCCTCTGTCCCGAGGATCTGATAGTTGAAGGAACCCACCGTCATTCCAAGATTCCTCCAGTGGTTAAAGTGGTTGCTGGTGGTGACTGTGTGGTTCGATCCGGTCGACGAACCGCCCCAGTTATCCAGGTACTGCTCGAAAGTTGCGGTGCCTTGAATGGAAGGCTGGTTGACTTGCTGATGCTCGTATGTGTTGTAGGTGTGCCCATCGCTGGAAACACTGCCCTTATACGTCGCATTCCCGGTATACAGCGAACCCAGCTCGCAGATGTAATATTCGACGAGCGGGTTGGTCAGCCACCCATAGATGGAAATGTTGTTGTAGCCGCTGGCGTAGCCGACATTGTAGCCGATAGTCTGAGCGCTGCCGGTGCTCCAGCCTTTACCGCCGACCACATCATTGACGTGAGACCAGGAAATGGCGTAATTGCCGGGATAGGTTCCCGCGCCTGGAAATGTCATGGTCGCCGACCCGCCACTGGAATACAACGAATAGTAGTAGCCGTGGTTCGTGCCCGTTCCATTGTTGTATACCGTCTGGGCGTTTGCCGCCATGGTTACGCAACCCGCCGCGATGAGAGCGCAGAGGATTACTAGTTGAACTCGTAACGAAACGAACCTCATTGAGTGCATACTGATCTCCTTTTCGTTTTGCGGTTTCTGGATGTCTTACGATGTTCCCAAAGATCGCGCGTGCGAGGCTCCGTGAGTCGATACACGGATACTCTTTCCGTATCCACTGCGATCTCGTTTCGATTGCAAACTTACGATTACCGCAGGCGTCACCCCGGTTGTTGAGTGGACCGGCCATCTGGGGAAAGAGGTAGACAGGTACGGATCGCTATGCCGCGCAATCCCAAGAAAAACGAGGCGCACGCTCATACCGAATCCCGAACTGTACACTGCCTGTGACGGGCTTGAACGCTACGCTAGTAAGCAAGGTTCAAGACCAATGATCGTTGGTTTGACGAACACCTGAAAAATACAGTAATTCACCACGCGTTGCAAGAGGAGATTTATCGATTAACTAAGAGATTTATCGATTTACTAAAAGGCTTTAGTCCTGAGATTCGTCGCCTTTGCGCTTCCTAAAATGATTAAGTATTCGGGTTGATCTTTCCTGCATTTACTAAAACGATTGAGGATTAGAGTTAATTACTCCTGCTGTTAAACCCCAATCTTTCCTGCCGATTTTCCACAGTTTTACCCGTTTTTCCACAGCCTGAGGTGAGCGCTCCAGCCTTTACACGGCGCTGTGCGGCGCCCGTCCGCATGGCGGAGTAGGATATTGCCAGCTACACCATCCTCGACTGCCTTGAACCAGTCTGCCAAGCCGGTATTTCGTTTCGGCCCGTTTCGCTACGACTCCGGACAGAGGCTCCTCTTTCGAGAGGACGAGATGGTGCCGCTGGCTCCTAAGGTGGCGGAAACCCTGCGCGTACTGCTGGAACGCCATGGGACAGTCGTGGAGAAGGCCGAGCTGATGCGCGAGGTCTGGCCGGATACGACCGTGGAAGAGATCGGACTGGCGCGGAACATCTCGCAACTGCGCAAGGCGCTGGGCGACGAGAGCGAAACCGACAAATACATAGAAACGCTGCCCAAGCGAGGATACCGATTTGTGGGAGACGTCGTGCCGGAGTGGCCGGAGGACGGCAGCCGTGTACGCGCGAAGGCTATCCTGTCGTTGATCTGGCGTTTTCGTGGGTTTTTGCTGGTTGCGGGGGCTCTGTGCGTGATTTTGGGCTTTGTCTACTGGCAATTCTACCGGCCGTCGCGCTACCTTTCCTCGGGCGAACACATCGCCAGCATCGCGGTGGTGCCTTTCGAGTGCCTGAGCCCGGAGTTGGACTGCGGCGCTTTTCCTCACGGCTTGACGGACCTGCTGGTGGCGCGCTTGTCGAAACTCGAAAACGTTCACGTACTCTCGCCCTCCACCGTCCGCAGCTACCAGCGCGCCCGGCTCTCAATGCCCTTCATGTCCCGCGTGTTGGGGATGGACCTGATGCTCGATGGGACGATTCAGAGGGCGGGTGAGCGGGTTCGGGTCACGGCTCGTTTGGTGGACGTGCATAGCGCCAAGCTGGTCTGGTCGGAGAGCTACGAGTATCCGGTCGAACAGTTGGGGGCTGCCCAGAGCCAGGCAGCGAGTGAGATTGCCGCCCAGGTTGGCGCCCATCTGGAAGTTCACGGGCGGATGTTGCCGGCAAAGCCTTGATCGCCCCGTCCTTCAAGTAGTGCGAAGAATTTCTTCACAGATTCATAGCGGATTCAGAAGGACGCTTCCGGCTCCGGCGCGGCGATATTGGAACCAGCGGATGCAATCCGCGGAGGAATCAACCGAATGAAGCCAACATCTAGTTTTCGAATAGGAGCTATGAAAAAGAGCCTGTTACTCGCTTGCGTATTGTGTGGCTTGCAGGGTGCCGCAACGGCCGGCGCTCTACCCCATACCTCTCGCAAAACACTGGACCAGCCAACCGAGATACAAGGCTATCCTTGCGCCAGGGGCTTTGCCTGGTTCTTTGACGACGGCCGCTTGAATAGCTGCGCCATCACGCGAGAGATCCCGTTTGGCGAAGCGCGCATTCCCGCCGGATCGTACATTGCTCTGAATCCCGACGGCACTCCCGGTCTCGTTCAGATGAGCCACAACGCGCCGATTCTGGACATGACCTGCATGGGCGGTAGTTGGCTGGGCCCGGGCGAGGGCTCGGTGGTGGCCTTTTATCCCAGCGGCAAGCTCAAGCAATGCTACCTGGCCGGCGACCAGACGGTGCAGGGAGTTCCCTGCATGAATGGAGGCTTTTTCGGCGATGGGCGCGGAGGCGGCGCGCAGTTTCACGAGAACGGGAAGCTCAAGTCCTGCAAGCTGACCAGGGATTTCGGCACGTGGCGCAAGGGCGATCGTTTTCACCAGGCTCCATGAGTCAAGTTCCCCGCGCGGCTCCGGCATCGCCGCGGCGTTATCCTGTGGATGACCGATGCCTGACAAAGACTCTCTGGATCGAAGGCCCGCGCCTGGCGGTGAATCTCCGCCTCGAAGCCACAAACGCCGCTGGCCGTGGATTCTGCTTCTGATCGCGGGCGGCCTTCTTGCCCTGCTGTTGCTGGCCGCTGTAGCAGGCGTGCTGTGGCTGCGCGCGGCAGCCAAAGCCGCGCTGCCGGTGCTGGATGGAGACGTGCATCTGGCCGGGCTCTCCGCGCCGGTAACGGTGCGCCGCGACGCCCACGGCGTGCCCCACATCGAAGCCGCCACGCAGGACGATCTCTTCCTGGCCCAGGGCTACGTAACCGCCCAGGACCGCCTCTGGCAGATGGACGTCTACCGCCGCAACGCCAACGGCGAGCTGGCGGAGGTCTTTGGCTCCTCGCAGTTGGAGCATGACAAGGCGCAGCGCGTGCTCCAGTTTCGCAATACGGCCCGGCGCATCTACGCCAGTCTGAGTCCCTTCGACCGCGCCCGGCTGGAGGCCTATGCGCGCGGCGTCAACCTCTTCATCGCCCAACATCAGGACGCGCTGCCGCCGGAGTTCCGGTTATTCGGCTATCGTCCCCGGCCCTGGAATGGCGTCGATTCGCTCTCCATCGGCATGATGCTTGTGCAGGGGCTGGATACGCACTGGGAGGTGAAGCTGAGCAGGGAGCGAATTGCAGCCAAACTCCACAACGAGAAGCTCGAAAACGATCTCTATCCAGTCGGCTCGTGGCGCGACCGCCCCCCCACCGGCATCGCTCCTCACCTGGGCCAGCCGCAACCCACGCCCCCGCCAAGAACCGGTAACGACGAGGACGATGAAGACGACGACGAGCCCAGCGAGACGCGCATTCCGCCCGCAAGCGCGCCGGATTTTGGCGCCCTATCCGGCTTGAACGCGCTGCCTGGTTTGCCTGGCGGGCCCGCATGCGATGGCTGCGCATACGGCTCGAATAACTGGGTTGTCGCGGGCAAGCACACGGCTAGCGGACGGCCGCTGCTGGCGAACGATATGCACCTCTCTGTCAACGAGCCGGACATCTGGTACGTGGCCGATCTCAAGTCGGCGGACAGCCACGGCTCGCCCGGTTTCCACGCCGCCGGCGTCACGCTGCCGGGGGCGCTAGGCGTAATCGCCGGCCACAACGAGCACGTGGCCTGGGGCTTTACCTCCCTCTATGCCGATGTGCAGGATCTCTACATCGAGAAGCTCCAGGGCAACAACTACGAGGCCGGTGACGAGAGTTGGCACCCGCTTGGCGTAGATCATGAAGTGATTCACGTGCGAGGCGGCAAGGATGTGTTGCTTGACGTCCACTTAACTGACCACGGCCCCCTCTTGAACCCCATCCTGCCCAAGGAGAAGCGGCCCATCGCGCTCAAGTGGACCCTCTACGACCCAACGCTGAACGCCATGCCGATTTACGAGATGGACGTGGCGGCGAACTGGACAGAGTTTTCAGCGGCGCTGAGCGCCTGGTGCTGGCCCACGCAGAATGTGGTTTATTCCGACGATCAGGGCCACATCGCCTACCACGCCGTGGGGCGGGTGCCGATAAGGGGGCTTGGAACAGGAATATTTAACAAGCCTCTTCCGCACGATCAGCTTGATTTGCGCTTCGAGTGGGGGCTCGGCTGGAATACTCAGTTGATCTACATTCCCTATGACGCAATGCCCCACGCCGTCGATCCCCCCTCTGGTTTTCTAGCCACAGCTAACTCGCGCGTCACCACCGATAAGCCGCACTATGATCCGTTTTCAAATAACGATTTGTCTGCGATTCCGCTCACCCACGAGTGGCCCGATCCCTACCGCGTGGAGCGCATCTACAAGGCGCTCGAAGGCCGCGACCAGCTCACCCCCGCTGACATGCTGGCCGTCCAGACCGATGTCTATAGTGAAGTCGATCAGGAGCTGGGCCATCGCTTTGCCTACGCCATCGACCACACCTCCGGCGCCGACGAGAGGCTGCGCAAGGCTGCCGACCTGATGCGCTCCTGGGACGGACGGCTGACCACCGATTCCGCCGCCGCCTCCATCGTGACCCAGACGAGGGCTGCGCTGTGGCCGCTTATTCTGGAGCCCAAGCTGGGCAAGCTGGCCGCTGACTACCACTGGGGCGAGCAGAGCTTTGCCGAGGAAGAGATCGTGATGCACGCCAAGCCCGATTGGCTGCCGCCCGGCTACTCGAACTGGGACGCGCTGCTGACCGAGGCGGCGCGCCGCGGCATCGAGGGAGGCCACACGCCCGCCGACCTGGCGCGCTGGAGCTACGGAAGCTGGCATAAAATCGACATCGAGCATCCACTGGCACGCTTTTTGCCGCTTATCGGCCGCGTGGCGGGAACCGGAGCGCAGCCGATGGGCGGAGACGGAACGACTGTGAAGCAGATCGGCCCCAACGTTGCCCCCTCGCAGCGCTTCACCATGGACTGGAGCGACATTGACGGCTCCACGGAGAACATCGTGATGGGCGAGAGCGGCAACCCCTTGAGCCCGTACTTCCGCGACCAGTGGAAGGACTGGTACAACGGAACGACCTTTGCATTGCCCTTCAGCCCGGCAGCCGTAGCCGCACAGACCCGGCACACGCTGCGGCTGCTGCCATGAGCCGGCTTTATTCTACTCAGGCCGAAATATGTTCGGTGACGAATCGCCTAACGTCCTCAATCATTGAGGACACGTCCTTATCGTCAAACTTGTCATTATTCCCATGGGCTGCATCGTTGCGAACTTGTGCCCATGCACTAATTTGCTTTTGAACCAGCAAATTGTACTCGCCTGTCTTTGCTAGGTCCGCGTTCATCTTGTCGAGCTTGCCTGAAGGGATTTTATTCTTAATGCAAAGATCTCTGAGTGTCGTTTCGAGCACGACGCCTGCGATCACAGCGCCAGCAGTCTTGTAGCCAGCACGGAGAAGTTCGGATGCCTGCTCAAGTTCGGAATCGAAGACCTCCGCCTGAACCAATTCACGGAGTGAGGTTAGGTATCCTCCCTCAAAATCTTCTTGCGCTGCCAGGAAAACAGTCTTTGCCTTTTTGAAACGTTCGTAGGATGTTGACCATGAGGAGGCCTCGGCTTCTTCAAAGGCCTTGAAATGCTGTGATTCGAGCCCGCAAACTCTCTCTAGATGACTCTTGGCTTTTACCCTCCATCCCAAAAATAGATCTGCGTCGATCTGATCTCGAAGTTCTCCGCTTATCCCGCTCTGTTCACGTCGCTTTGTCTTCTCGATGTCGTCGCATTGTTGAAGAAGCTCTTCGAACCGCTTTGAAAATAGCTTTGTCATGATGGATCAACTCCACACTACAGCCAAATGGGCGATTAATACACTATAGTTCTTCTTGTAGAGGAATCATATCTGGTTGCCCCAGGTCTTACATTTGCGGTTTAGAAAAACAAACCGCTGGAGCCGCTTCGCCGGTCCCGCCGTTATTCTTTTTGCGGCGGCCGTAGCCGTCGCGCCGCAACTCGCGCGCGGCCCCTCCTGCGGCCACGACTTCGACTTCCATCTCGTTTCCTGGCTCGATGCCCAGAGCAGTTGGCGGCAGGGAATTCTGTATCCGCACTGGGCGGCGAGCGCGAACTTCGGGGCCGGCGAGCCGCGTTTCATCTTTTATCCGCCGCTGACCTGGATGCTGGGCGCGGCCCTGGGGCTGGCGCTGCCCTGGACGTTCGTCCCGGCAGCCCTGACCTTCCTTCTGCTGGCAGCCACCGGCCTGGCCACCCGCGCGCTCGCCCGCCAGGCGCTTTCCGGCGGGCCGGCAACTCTGGCTGGCTGCGCCGCCCTGTTTTCCGGCTACGCGCTCTTCTGCGCCTACGAGCGCTCGGCCTTTGGAGAGCTTACAGGCGGCTTCTGGATTCCGCTACTTCTTCTCTGCATCCTGCGCGACCGCAATCCGGCCGGTTACGTAATGAAGCGCGCCCTGGACGGTTCCACCGTGCCGCTGGCGCTGGCCGTCGCCGGGGCGTGGTTTAGCAACGTGCCTCTGGGGATCATGGCCTGCTATCTGCTGGCCGCCGTTGCAATGGCCCTGGCCTGGCTTGAAAGGTCGTGGGCGCCCGTGGTGCGCGCCGCGGCCGGCGCAGCCCTGGGGATGGGTCTGGCGGCTATTTATCTTGTTCCCGCCGCCTGGGAGCAGCGCTGGACCGATATTCGCCAGGCCACCAACGATCCCGCCGAAATGATCGAGAACAGTTGGCTCTTTGGCCGCCATGGGGACCCCTTGCTGAAGCCGCACGACGTGGAATTGCATAAGGTCTCGGTCATCGCCGTCATCATGATTGCGTTGGCCCTGGCCGGCATGCTGGTCACATGGCTGCGCGGCAGCCTGCCCCCAGGAAACCAGTCCGGGCCACGCCGCTGGTGGATTCCCCTCTGCGCGATCCCGTTCGCGATTCTCTTTCTCCAGCTCCCCATCTCCCTGCCGGTTTGGAATCTGCTGCCCAAGCTCCGGTTTTTGCAGTTTCCCTGGCGTTGGCTGGTGGCGCTGGAAGCGCCGATGGCCATCTTGTTCGCCGTGGCCGTCTGGCCCAGCCTGACTGCCCGGCGCTGGCGGCGCATAGCCGTCGCGGTCACATGCGCCGCGGTCTTTCTGGTGGCCGCGGTTGCCTCAGGAATGGTGTTCTTCCAGGTCTGCGACGATGAGGACAACATCGCTGCCATGGTCGGCGTCTACCGCTCCGGCAATGGCTTTGCGGGCGTTGGCGAGTATGAGCCTCCGGGCGCCGACAACTCCCTGGTCGCCACCGGCCTTCCCGCTGCCTGCCTGGTCAGCGATCCCGCGACGGCGCTGGGCGCGGTTCCCGACGGCCAGGACGCGGACGAAGCCATCCCCGCCTGGAGTGCCGCGCAGGGCAGTTGCGAAGCCACATTTGCCGCGACCGACGATCAGGCAGAGCATCTGCGGATCGCCGCGGTCGCGCCGCGCCCCCGCGCCCTGATTCTCCGCCTGCGCAGCTACCCGGCCTGGCGGGTGAAAGTGAATGGGCGGCCCGCTGCCGCACTCGCCCAGCGTGCAGACGGCCTGATCGCCGTGCCTGTGCCGCAGGGACGCATAGACCTGGCCGTGGACTGGACCACCACCGGCGACGTGCTTGCCGGGCGCTGGCTGAGCGGCCTGACCCTCCTGTTGCTCATAGCTCTATCTTTGCTTGAGCGAAGGCTTTACCGGCCTCGGGTATCATGAGTGCAATGTCTGTCGATGTGAAATTGATGAAGAAAGAGGCAGCGGAGCTGACCGACCGGGCGCTGGAGGAGTTGCTCCCCAGCGTGGAGACGGTCCCGGCCTCGATTCATGGCGCCATGCGCCACTCCGTCTTTGCCGGCGGCAAGCGCCTGCGTCCGTTGCTGGCTTACCAGGCAGCCGTCACGATCGCCGGGGCGCTGCCCAAGGGCATCGAGCGGCTGGGCGCGGCCCTGGAGATGCTGCACACCTACTCGCTCATCCACGACGACCTGCCCGCTCTCGACAACGACGACCTGCGCCGCGGCAAGCCCACCTGCCACGTAGCCTTCGGCGAGGCCATCGCCATCCTGGCCGGCGACGCGCTGCAGACCCGCGCCTTTGAGGTGCTCTCCGGGCTGGACTCGGCCGCAGCGGCCACCGTGCAGATGATCGGCCTCATCGCCAACGCCGTCGGCACCGTCGAGGGCATGATCGGCGGCCAGGTGCTGGACCTGGAAAGCGAGCACCTGAAGCCCACGCCGGAGCTGGTGATGGCCATTCATCGCGCCAAGACCGGTGCGCTGATCCGGGTGAGCGTGGTGGCCGGCGGCGTCTACGCCGGGGCTGCCGCGGACGACGTAGCCCGCCTGGACCTCTTCGGCCGCAAGGCCGGCCTGGCCTTCCAGATTGTGGACGACGTGCTCGACATGACCGAGGACTCGGCGCACCTGGGCAAAACCGCGGGCAAGGACCTGACCACCGAAAAAGCCACCTGGCCGGCCGTCTTCGGCATCGAGCAGAGCCAGCGCGACGCCGCCCAGCTGATTGAAGAGGCCTTTGCGGCGTTGGAGCCCTACGGCAGCCGGGCGGATGGCCTCAAAGCCGTGGCCCGCTACCTGGTGGAGCGGAAAAGCTAGAAAATGCTCTCCGAAGCGGACATTCTGACCCTGACCCTGACTACGCCTTAATTCCCCGCCAGCGGGCTCATCTTCGAGCAGGGCGCAACCGCCTGGCCGGGCTTGGACTTGGCAGTGGAGCCTGGTCCGTCTGCGCCTATTTCGCCAGAATCTGTCGCAGCGTCTCGCGCTTGCTGGCAATATCCTCCACCCCGCCCTGCACCTGGCCGAGCAGCCGCTGGATGTCGTCGATAAAGCCGGGGAGCAGATTCCACCACGAGCGCAGCGTCTCCTGCTGGTCAAGCAGCGCCAGCGCCGTGCCCGAAGCCGCCGCGACCAATCCGGCGCGGCGCTGGCCCGCGAGCAGCAACATGCCGCTTGCAAGGAGGGTTCCTGCCGCGGCAACCCGGACAAAATTCCTGGCCTCGGACTCAGAGGCGCTCCGCGCGGTGTTAGAACTGATCGTTGGTTGGGAAAGCGGTACGACTCCCATGTTCTCTCCTTCCGTCCCGGACCGTAGCAACCGGGTCGAGGGAACGGTGTATCAAGTATCGCTCGAATCTGCGGATCGTGGGAAATATCCGCGGGAATGAGCCGAAAAGCTTATAGCGCATTCGAGGGCGCGGTATTCAGTCCAGGTCGAACTCCCGCAGCGGCTTCGTGTCGGGAGCGTCTTTGGCCTTGCGCAGGGCCTCGGCAAACTTCTTCTCGAAGAGGTCTTCCTTGTTCTTCTCCGCCTCCACCGACTGGCGGAAGATTGACTCCTTGCGCTCGTCGTGCTCCCGCATGGCCTGGGCCGCCGTCTCCAGGTCCTCAAACATCCGCTTGCGCGGCGCCGGGGTATGGCTCACCACCAGGCCGGTGGCCGCATCCACCTTGAGCATCGCCCCGCAATCCGGGCATGCAACCTCGAAAATCCGTTCCTTCTTCGCTTTGGCCATTTTCTTTCTTCCGGAATTGTATGCGATTCGCAGGCGGGTTGCACAGGGGCGGCAAGCGGGGAAACGGCAGACAAGCCATCGGGCAATCGATTGCAGAACCCCGGCTCGACCGGGTACCATCACGGGCGGCGGATGGAATCGCCGAAGGAGGCAGTGAATGACGAAAGGCATGGCTTGGCAGGTTAGGAATTTCACTCTTGTGTTGGCGATCTTGTCCCTGGCGGCGGCCGGTGCGGCTCAAGTCAAGAAGGACGAGACGCCCAAGCCCGCGCAGTCCATCGCGGAACTGCGGCAGCAGCTGGAGAAAATTCTTGCCGACACGCATACGCCGGGCATGTCTATCGCCATCGTGCACAAGGACGGTCCCGAATGGGTTGCGGGGCTGGGCAAATCCAACGTGGCCGCGAATCAGGCCGCCACCGACGAGACGCTCTTCCGCATTGGTTCCACCTCCAAGGCCTTTGTTTCGCTTTCCATCCTCAAGCTCGTGAATGAGGGCAAGCTGTCGCTTCAGGACCCGGTGCGCAAGCTCGCGCCCGAAATCTGGTTTGAAAACCGCTGGGAGGCCACCGACCCGGTGCGCGTGGTTGACCTGCTGGAGCACACCACCGGCTGGGACGATATGCACACGCGCGAGTATGCCAAGGACGCCAAGGGCATGACGCTTCGCGAAGGGCTGGACTATGACCACCACTCGCGCACCTCCCGCTGGCGGCCGGGAACGCGCATGTCCTACTGCAACTCCGGCCCACCGGTTGCCGCCTATATTGTCGAGAAGATCACCGGCCAGCGCTTCGAGGATTACGTCACGCAGAATTTCTTTTCGCCCATCGGCATGAAGACCGCCACCTACTTCGAACAGCCCTCGCCGCAGTTGACCACCCTCTATCGCCCCGACGGCAAAACCCCCGTCCCGTACTGGAACATCCTGTTGCGCCCCGCCGGCGCCATCAACGCCTCGGCCAAAGACATGGCCGCGTATGTCCAGTTTTATCTGAATCGCGGGACGGTGGATGGGACGGTGGTCATGCCGGCGGCCTCCATCGATCGCATGGAGACGCCGACCCGCACCTGGGAGGCGCAGCAGGGGCTTAAGGCGGGATACGGCTTGAGCAACTACACCAGCTTTCACGATGGCTTCGAATATCACGGCCACAATGGAGGCGTGGATGGCGGACTGACGGAGATGGCCTACATGCCGGAGTATGGAGTGGGCTATTCCTATAGCATTAACTCCGGCAACGGCGAGGCCTTCGGCAAGATCGGCGACGCGATCCGCGCCTACGTTACCCGCTCCCTCCAGAGGCAGCCGGTGCCAGCCGCGGCTCCACTGCCCGCCGATGCCGCGGATTACGCGGGATGGTACGAGCCCGCCTCCCCGCGCGTCCAGTTTACCCAGTTTCTGGGACGCCTGATCGGCTTGTACCGGGTCCGGTTCGCCGGCGGCAACCTGTTGCTTTCCGACCTAAACGAGATCGATCAGCCATTTGTGCCCGTCAGCGGCGAGCAGTTCCGGTATTTGCCGAAAAAAGATCATCCCGAGCCGGTTGCGACGGCCATGCTGCTTGCTCCCAACGCCGAAGGGCGGTTTGTCTTCCTCGGCGGCACGATGAAGCGCATTCCCACCTGGTTCGCCTTTTCTGAAATCGCTCTGGTTGCCTGGTTCCTGCTGGCGTTCATTGCCATCCTGCTGTATGCGCCATTCTGGATCTTCGGCGGCCTCATCAAGCGGCGCCGTCGTCCCGTGGAGCGCGCCATGCGGCTGTGGCCGCTGATCGCCGTGCTGAGCCTGCTGGCGTTTGTGGGGCTCTTTGCCGCCTCCAGCAGCGATTCATTAGCGCGCCTGGGCCACATGACGATATGGTCGTTCGGCATTTTTCTCGCCTCGCTGATCTTTGCCGGGGCCTCTTTGGCCAGCGCCGCTGCTTTATGGCTGGCGCGGAAGAAGGAGATTCGCTGCAGCGTCCGCTGGTTCTCGATTGCGGTCACCTCGGCGCTGCTGATTGCCGCTGCTTACCTGGCTTATTGGGGAGTCATCGGCGTTCGCAGCTGGAGTTAGCGGCAACGCCGCCGGCCCGCGCCAGGCTCGGGTGGCCCGGTCCGCGGCTTCGTACATACTGCAACCGGGATGCGCGGAGATCCCCCAGAACGTCGGTCGAATTTTGTGCTTGACAAGGAATTTGCTGGCGTTTATATTTAGACAGTCGTCTAATTAGGAGACGATCTAAAAAGCCATGAGCAGCAACGAGACATTCAAAGCGCTGGCCGACCCCACCCGGCGGGAGATCCTCGCACTGCTGCGCCAGGGGGAGAGGACGGCCGGGGACCTGGCGGAAAGGTTCGATATGACCAAGCCCTCCATGTCGCATCACTTCGCCGTGTTGAAGGAGGCCGGCCTGATTACCAGCCGCCGCGAGGGCCAGCAGATCTGGTACGGGCTGAATACCACCGTGGTCGAGGATCTGATGGCCTGGGCCATGGATCTGATCGGCGACGGCAAACGGAAAGGAGCGAAACAACCATGACACGCAAGATTATTCTATTCGAGATTCTGATGATCGCAGCGGCTCTGGCGGCCACGGCGGTCCTGTATCCTCATCTTCCGGCACAGGTTCCCACCCGTTGGAATGTGCATTTCCAGCCTGATCGCTTCGATCCCAAGTGGACGCTCTACCTCTATGGTCCCGGCTTCATGGCCGCTGTGATGCTGCTGACCTGGCTCTTCCCCTGGCTCTCGCCAAAGCGCTTCCAGATGGATGCCTTCTGGTCAACCTATCATCAGGTGATGCTGCTGTTTTTCGGCATCATGACTTACAGTTATGCCGTCATACTCTGGGCTGATTGCGGGCGCGCGATCGACATGGGCCGGGCCGTTCTCTGCGGAGTCTGCCTCTTCATCGTTCTATTCGGCAACTTGCTGGGCAAGGTGCGCCGGAATTTCTATATTGGAGTCAGAACACCGTGGACCCTGGCCAGCGAGCGCGTCTGGAACGCCACGCATCGCTTCGCGGCCAGGATCACTGTGGCAGCCGGGTTGCTCGGCCTGGCGCTTTCGATCGCCGGCCTGTATCTCGTGGCCCTGTTCGCTCTGTTGGCCGGGGGGCTTGCGCCCGTGGTCTATTCGCTTGTGCTCTACAAACAACTGGAACGGCGCGGTGAACTTGAAGACGATCTTGCAACCGGGGATGGAGGAAGTGACCCGCACTCGCACCCGTCCGGCGCCTGAACTATTCCGCCCGCGGGTGCGTAAAGTCCGTTGGCAGGGATTGGCCGCTAGCCAGTCTCTCGTCCTATTCTTGAAGCTAACCGCTACGCCGCGGAGAACTCTGATGTACTCATCTATGCAGTTCAAAGGAGAACGATGAAAAACTCTTTCATTTCAAAACTCGCCCTCTTCGCTTTTGCCGCATTGGCCCTCGTGCCGCTCGTCGTGGCGCAAGCGCAAATTGCCGGCGATTGGCAGGGAACGCTGATTACCCCAGGGCCCCAACTCCATCTGGTTCTGCACATCGCCGCAGCCAAGGACGGCAGCCTCACCGCAACCCTGGACAGCGTCGATCAGGGCGCTAACGGCATTCCGGTCACCG
>JBKQRH010000225.1:0-6095 GCA_052326045.1 Occallatibacter sp.
TTCGTGGGGCATTCCCGTGCCGGGCGACGAGAAGCACGTGATCTACGTGTGGCTGGACGCGCTGGCCAACTACATTACCGCGCTGGGCTACGAGTCGGACGATGCGGCGGATCGGGCTCGCTTTGAAAAATTCTGGCCGGCGGACATGCATCTGATCGGCAAGGAGATCAGCCGCTTCCACTGCGTCTACTGGCCGGCCTTCCTGATGGCGGCGGGCATTGCGCTGCCGCGGAGTGTGAAGGCCAACGGCTGGCTGCTCTTCGACCAGGGGAAGATGTCCAAGTCGCGCGGCAGGATTGTGCGCGCGGAAACGGTGCAGGATGTGCTGGGGGCGGACGCCCTGCGGTACTTCCTGCTGCGGGAGATTCCCTTCGGCCAGGATGGCGGGTTTTCTTTTGATGCCTTAGTGCAGCGCTACAACGGCGACCTCGCCAACGGCTACGGCAACCTGGTCAGCCGCGTGGTGAACATGGTGCACAAGTACTTTGACGGGGTGGTGCCGGAGGCAGATGCATACGCCAACGTGCAAATGCGCGAGGCAAGCGCTTTATTGGTCAAGACTTTCGGCGATTATTTCGACGCGCTGGATTTCTCTCGTGCGCTGGAGAGCGTCTGGGGATTCATCGCAATCGTAGACTTCTTCCTTACTAGCACTGCACCCTGGAAAAAACCTGCCGACATTCCGGAAGAGGCACAGCAACACTTTCGTGCAGCTGTGCTCTATGCGGCCGCCGAGGCCATTCGCATCATCACCGCGCTGGTCTATCCCATCATGCCGGAGTCGGCAGCGAAGGTATGGCGGCAGCTTGGGCAGGGGGAGATTCAGGATGCGGCAAGGCAGGGATTTTTGACGGAACTCAAGTGGGGCGGGTTGAAGGCCGGGACGAGGTTTGGCGAGCCGGCGCCGCTGTTTCCCCGCGCGGAAAAGGACGCCATCGACCGTATGCAAGCGCTGGAAGACGAAAACAACCGCAGCGCGGTGGAAGCCGCCAGTCGCGGCGGGGCTGACTCGGAGCCTTCGGCTCCATCGCAAGTGGCTGCCGCGCAGAAAGCTCCAGCAAAACAGCAACCAGTTTCGCCTCATGCGCCGGCCCCGTCGAAGGTGGCTGCAACGCATCAGGGCACGATTTCAAAGCCTGCCCTGAGCGTAGCCGAAAGGGCGCCGCAAACGCGCCAAAATGAACGCGGGGCTTTAGCCCCTGAGGTACGCTCTTCGGAAAAACCCCTGGCAGTCCCTCAACCTTCTGCTGTGGCTCCAGCCGCTTCTGCTCCAGCCGCAACGGTCTCCGACGCGGCTACGGCCCCGCAGGTGATCACCATCGACGACTTCGCCAAAATCGATCTGCAGGTGGCGCAGATTCTGGTGGCCGAGCGCGTGCCCAAGGCCGACAAACTGTTGCGGCTGGAGGTCGACCTGGGCTACGAGAAGCGGCAGATTCTGGCCGGAATCGCCCAGTGCTACGAGCCGGAGAAGCTGATCGGCCGCAAGATCGTGATCGTGGCCAACCTGGCTCCGCGCAAGATGCGGGGGCTGGAATCGAACGGAATGTTGCTGGCGGCTTCGCTGCCCGATGGCGCGCCGGTGCTGGCCGGATTCCTGGAAGACGTGCCGCTGGGAGCGCGGCTGAAGTAGCCACCTGCGGTGGGGCAGACGCCTTCGGCTCGCCGGAACACAATGGCAATCTTGCAGTGAACCCGCTGGAGGCCTGCAGTGCTGATCGATTCCCACGCCCACATTGACAGCGAGCGCTACGCCGACGATCGCGAAGCAATGCTGCGCCGCGCCTGGGAGGCGGGGGTGGGCGCGGTGCTGGCCATCGGCATCGGCGAGGAGCCGGCCCAGATGCACAGGGCTCTGGAAATCTGCCGCCAGTTCAACGGACGCCCCCCTGAAGACGAATTTAGGCCGGGGGCGGGTCTGCCGCGGCTTTACGCCAGCGCGGGGGTCTATCCGCACAACACGCCGGAAATCGACGATGCTGTCCTCTCCAAACTCGACAGTCTGCTGGCCGAGCCGGAGGTGATTGCCTGCGGGGAGATCGGCCTGGACTATTTTCATGCAGGAGCGCCGCACGATGTGCAGCGCGAGGGGCTGATTCGCCAACTGGAGGTTGCCGCGGCCCGCAAGCGGCCGGTCCTGATTCATTGCCGGGGCACAAACGAGTCCACCGACGCCTGGGACGATATTTTCCTCGTCCTGGAGCAATATTGGAGAGGAACTGGATTAGGAGGCGTCATGCACTGCTTCGGCGGTGGATGGGAGCAGGCGCGGCGCTCGCTCGACCTGGGCTTTCTGGTCTCGTTTGCCGGAAACCTGACCTACCCCAAGGCCCAGGCGCTCAGGGACGTGGCCGCCCGGCTGCCCCTGGACGGGGTTCTAGTGGAGACGGACGCGCCCTGGCTGGCTCCCGCGCCCCATCGCGGCAAGCGCAACGAGCCGGCCTGGGTGGCCCGGACCGCAGAAACTCTCGCAGATCTTCAAGGGGCGGAAGCGCAAGAAATCGCCTCCGCGACCACGAAAAACTTTTTCCGGCTGTTTCGCCTGCGGGCAGACGTGGGAAACTGATAATGGCATTGCATGCAGCAGCCTTTTCAATCTTCGAGGGGGAAGAAAAATGGCCCTTGATAATTCGTTCGATATCGTGAGCAAGGTGGACATTCAGGAGGTCCGCAACGCCATCGACCAGGCGCTGAAGGAGATTCGCCAGCGCTTCGACCTGAAGGATTCCCACTCGGAGGTGACGCTGGAGGGCAACGAAGCCATTCAACTTGCCTCGGACAGCGAGTACCATCTGGAAGCGGTGAAGGAGATTCTTAGCCAGAAGCTGGTCAGGCGGAGCGTCCCGCTGAAGAATCTTGCCTACGAGAAGATCGAGCCGGCCGCCGGCAAGAGCGTGCGCCAGAAGATCAAGCTGCAGCAGGGCATCCCCACGGAAAAGGCCAAGGAGATCGTGCGCCTGGTGAAGGATTCGAAAAAGAAGGCGCAGGTCACCATCATGGGCGATACAGTGAGAGTATCCAGCAAGGACCGCGACGTGCTGCAAGGCATTATCGCCCTGTTGCGCGGCAAGGATATGGGCCTGGAGTTGCAGTTTACCAACTACCGCACGTATTGAGCGGATGCCTGGCGGACGCCGCCGCATCGCGCAAGCACGGGCAGTTGGAGCCGCAACGAAGCATCAAGCGCAGGAGCCGGAGAACTTTGAGCGCATTGGCGACAGCAACGGCGAGAGAGGTTTTCGATCTGCTGCGGGACGACCTGGTGGCGATCGAGCAGGAGTTGGGCCGCGACGCCGCCTCGGGCGTAAGCACCATCACGGAGATCGCCGAATACCTGCGCGAGGGCGGCGGCAAACGCATCCGGCCCTCGCTGCTGCTGCTCTCCGCCCATTCACTCGGCTACTTTGAACAGGGCGCCATCCGCCTGGGCACGGTGGTGGAGATGGTGCACACCGCTACGCTGGTCCACGACGACATCATCGACGGCGCGAATATGCGGCGCGGCCGCCCCTCGGCCAACACCGCCTGGGGGAACGAAAAATGCGTGCTGGCCGGCGACTGGCTCTACATGCAGGCCGTCAAGGTGGCTCTGGAAGAGAAGAACCTGCGCGTGCTCGACCTGCTAATCGGCCTGACTCAGCAGATGGTGGAGGGCGAACTGCTGCAAATCCAGAAGCTCGGCCGCGCCGTCTCCGAAGCCGAGTACTACGACCTGATCTTTCGCAAGACGGCGTGCCTGTTTTCGGTCTCGACGAGAATTGGCGCGGTGCTGGCCGGCGCCGACGAAGCCGTGGAGGCCAGCCTGGCCGCCTACGGCCGCGCCGTTGGCCTGGCTTTCCAGATCGTGGACGACGTGCTCGACCTGACGGCCACCGAAGAGGTTCTGGGCAAGCCCGTGGCCAGCGATCTGCGCGAGGGCAAGGCCACGCTGGCGGTGATCCACTCCATCGACCACGGCACCGCCGCCGACCGCAGAACCATCCAACGGGTTCTGGACGACCGCAGCTTTGAGAACGTGAGCCGCGAGAATATCCGGGAGATTCTGGCGCGCAACGGCTCGGTGGAGTACGCCATGTCCGTGGCCGACCGCTATGCCGAACAATCCCGCCAGGCCCTGGCGCCCATCGCCGACTCCGAGTTCAAGCGCGCCCTGCTCTGGGTGCCGGATTTAGTGGTGGCCAGGGACAAATAGCGGCCCTGGATGGAGCGGGGGCGATGGCTTGAATTGTGAATGTAGAATGTAGTCCGAGATGAATAAGCGCCTGGAAATGATACGTCAACTTCTGAGTGAGCTGGAAGTTGAGATGAACGCGACGGCGGGAACTGCAGGAGATCGCGATTTCTCCGCCCTGGAACTGCCGCTCATCATTCAGGAGATCGTTGACGATCTGCAGCCCCTTCTGGAGCCTTACGACGCCGCATTCTACTGGTTTCTCTTCCGGCACTCGATCGCAAAGGATGGCAACCCGCATTACCGGATCAGCACCCGCAGCCTCCGCAGAGCGGTCGTGAAATCCGCGTATTCGAATATTGCCGAGAAGCCTATTTCGTTGGGAAAGGTGCAGGATACGCTTCGGGCGCTGGAAACCATTGGGGCAATACGGAAAGAAGGCGAGCCAAACCGGGAGGGCACGTTGTACCGGGTTCTGATGCCGGACGAAATTGAAGCATGCCGGAAATTCCGTTCCGAGCGGATGGCGTCGGAACCTGAGCTGTTCATCGACACCTCGGATATCGACTACTACAACCTTCGACAGAACCGGATCAGGGTCTTTGAGCGGGATGGCTATATATGCCGTGATTGTCAGAAACAATTGACCCGCTTTACCGCTACGCTGGCGCACGTTACACCGGTTGCGGAAGGCGGCGACAACAGCTTAGAGAATCTTGTCACTGTTTGTCTTGACTGCAACTCCCGGAAGAACAAGCGCGCCGTGGGGGATTTTCCAGCGAAGCAATGACGCCGGCCAGCTCGTTTCAAACGTCCTGAACGATCGTTCCCTGATGGTAGACAATCTTCCAGCCGGCAGGAGTCTTCTGCCAGATGGTGGCCCTCCGGGTGAACCGCTGCTTGTCCTGGAGCAGCGTATAAGTCAGCAGATAGGTATCCTCGGACAGTTTGCGGCAATGAAAGTCCCGCGTCTCCCAGACGTCGGCGTGGGGGACGGAAAATCGTTCCTCCAAACCGTCCAGGATTGCCGGCCGGGAGTAACGGCGTCCGGAGGCCCCGGTCTCCCAGTAGTCCTCCACCGTCATCCGCTCGAAATCGGCCCTCGACGTTCCGAATTCAGGGCGATGAAAAATGGGCTCGCGGCGGGAGAGTTCAGCGAGTACGCCTTGCAGCTCAGGGGCGGTGGTGAGCGTGGGCTCAAAATCCTGTATCCACGATTTGCGCGCATTCACGCGAACGGGATGGCCGGAGCTGGCCTCAAGAAGTTCATCCTTTACCAAATGCAACCAGATGAGATCGGGCTGCGCAGGCGCATGCTGGAAGTGCAGGTTGGCCGCCTCCAACGCGTTTTCGCGCAGCGCATCCCAGGTTTCGGCTTGGGCAACAATCGAGTGACCCGGCGCCCGCGCCACGTAGCCGCCTTCTTCCGTCTCGCGTACCTCGAAGATCAGTTCCATGGGAAACAGAATAGCGGAACAAACCTCATCGTTTGCATCATTCCGGCAATGCGCTACTTCTCCGCCATCATCGTGCGCAGGGCCGCGGCGTACCTTTCCGGCAGGGGCTTCTTGTTCAACTGATCGTCGCAGACCACGTGGGTCGTCTCGCCCTCGGCCAGGAGCTTCCGCTCTTCTCCCTTTTGGTTTGCCTTGCGGTAGATACGGTAGGCGAACTTGAGCACTGGGCCGCGCAGGAGCGCGGGGCGGGTTTCGATAAGGATCTTATCGTCATAGCGGGCCGGGGCGCGATAGCGGCAAGTGGCCTCGATCACCGGCAGGATGCACTGGTGATCGGTCTCCAACTGGCTATAGGCAAGGCCCAGTGAGCGGAGCAGCTCCACGCGGCCTATCTCAAACCAGACCAGGTAGTTGGCATAGTAGACGATGCCCATCTGGTCGGTTTCGGCGTAGCGCACTCGAACTTC
>JBKQRH010000226.1:0-17211 GCA_052326045.1 Occallatibacter sp.
TTTTGGATGCCCTGGTTTTCAGGCTACGCTCGAAATGATCGCGGCAGCAATGCGATGATGTAGACGCATGAGCGTGCTCACCTCAGAAGCGGTGGTTTTGCGTACCTGGCCGGTCAATGAGGCCGACCTGATTGTGAGCTTTTTCACGCGCGATTACGGCCGGGTGAAGGGCGTGGCCAAGTCGGCGCTGAAGAGCCGCAAACGGTTTGGCGGGGCGCTGGAGCCGATGACCGTAGCGCGGGCCTGGTTTGCCGAGCGGCCGCGGCAGGAGCTGGTACGGCTGGATCAGTTGGAGATTGTCCGTTCGCCGCTCTCGACTCCGATCGACCACGCGCGCATGGCGGTGTTGAGTTTTTTTGCCGAGGTGCTGGACCAGGCGCTGCCCGAGCACGATCCCCAGGAGCCGGTCTTCCGGTTACTGCTGGCAGTGTTGGAGCAGACCACGGTGGAGCAGACGTGGATGCCATTGACCTATTTTTCGCTGTGGATGACGCGCCTGATGGGGCTTCTGCCGGACATCGCCCATTGCACCATTTGCCGCAAAGCGCTGGAGGCTGGCGAGACCAGTTTCAACACGCTCGGCGACGGCCTGTTCTGCGCCCTGCATCGCAATGGAAACGCGAGTGCACTCTCGGCGGACTCCTGGCAACTGGCGCAGCGGATGCTCAGGGCGCCGGCGTCGGCCTTTGCCGCCGAACCGTGGCCGCGGCGGCGCGCGCAGGATCTGCGCCGGTTCACCTTGCAGGCCCTGGAGCGCCATCTGGAGCGCAAGCTGCGCTCGGCAGAGGCGCTGGCGCGGCTGGGGGCCTGAACAAGCTGTCAAGGCTACGGAAAAAGGCTGCTAAAATCGAGCCAGTCCCGTCAAGAGAGAATTGCCCGTGCCTTCATCCACCGTTTCATCCTCTGCGGCTGTATCGCCTGCGAAACCTGCCGCGCTGACCTTTCAGGAGCTATTGTTCCGCTTGCAGAGCTTTTGGGCGGAGCGCGGCTGCGTGTTGCAGCAGCCCTACGACGTTGAAGTGGGCGCGGGCACCATGGCGCCGGAGACGTTTCTGCGCGTGCTGGGGCCCAAGCCCTACAAGGTGGGCTATGCGCAGCCCTCGCGGCGGCCAGCTGATGGCCGCTACGGCGAAAATCCCAACCGGCTCTTCCGCCACACGCAGTTTCAACTGATCCTGAAGCCGCCGCCGGTGAACGTGCAGGAGCTTTATCTGGAGTCTCTGGAAGCCATCGGCATCGATCTCAGCAAGCACGATCTGAAGTTCGAGGAAGATAACTGGGAGGGCCCGACCGTCGGCGCATGGGGCGTCGGATGGCAGGTCATGATGGACGGCATGGAGATCACCCAGTTCACCTACTTCCAGCAGTGCGGCGGCTTGGACCTGGATCCTATCTGCGCCGAATTGACCTATGGACTGGAGCGTCTTGCGGCTTTTATGCAGGACGTGGACTCGGTCTACGACGTGGTCTGGGCGCGCGATCCGGAGACTGGCGCGGCGGTCACTTATGGCGATGTGCGGCTGAGCGAAGAGCTTCAGTACTCGGTCTATAACTTTGAGGACGCCGATGTGGACCGGCTCTGGGCGCACTTCAATAGCTACGAAGCCGAAGCTCAGGCGCTGCTGGATCGGTGGAAAGCCATTCAGGAAAACGAGAATGCGACGACCGTCGAGAAGCGACGTTTTCCCATCATGTCTACTTACGAGCTGGCGCTGAAGTGCTCGAATCTCTTCAACCTTCTGGATGCGCGCGGTGCGATCAGCGTTACAGAGCGTGTTGGCATGATCGGGCGCATCCGCAACCTGGCAGTGGGCGTGGCCAAAGCGTATGTGGCTCAGCAGAATGAAGCAGCTTCCAGCCCCAGCATCTAGCTTGCCCAGCTTGGGTTCGATGCAACGACTTGCCTGCGGAAGACAGAGCTGAGAGCTATAGCTAAATGGTCGGCTTACTAAAGCCTGAACGCAGAAAGAAACTCACATTATGGCGGATTTCTTGTTGGAGATTGGATTGGAAGAGGTTCCAGCCCGCATGATTGGCGAGGCTGAGGCCGAGTTAGGTGCCAGGGTGAATGAACTGCTGACGCGGGAGCGCCTGCTTGGGACGAAGAGCAAACTGACCACGTACTCTACGCCGCGGCGGCTGGCCGTGCTGGTGGCAGACGTGTTGTCGCGGCAGGCGGACACCGAGGAGCAGATGACGGGCCCCTCATGGAAGGTGGCCTTCAAGGACGGCGCGCCGACGGTGGCGGCCGAGGCCTTTGCCAAGAAGGCTGGCGTGGCCGTGAAGGCTCTCAAGAAAGTCACTAACGCCAAGGGCGAGTATGTGAGCGCGACGGTGAAGCGTCCGGGCCGTGCGGCAGCGGAGCTGTTGGCCGCAGAGCTGCCCAGGGAGGTTCTGGGCCTCTACTGGGCTAAAAACATGTACTGGCGGGCGGGCAAGCCGGAGCGTTTCGTCAGGCCGGTGCGGTGGGTGGTGGCGTTGCTCGGCTCCAAGGTAGTGCCGCTGGAGATTGCCGGGATTGCCGCGGGCAAGCACAGCCGCGGGCATCGAGTACTGCACGGCGAGAAGCCGGTGCTGATTGCCAAGGCTACGGATTACTCCGAGGCGCTGCGGAAGGCATTTGTCGTGGTGGATGTGACCAAACGCCGGCAGTCGATCCGAAAGGCGCTGGACGCGGCCACACGGAAGGTCCGCGGCTCTCGTTGGCGCCAGGATGAGGCGCTCGTCGAGACCGTGGTTCACCTGACCGAATGGCCTACTGTCGTGCTGGGCGACTTTGAGCCCGAGTACCTGGCGCTGCCGGAAGAGGTTCTGGTCACCGTCATGCGCGACCACCAGAAATATTTTGCGGTAGAGGGCGCCGACGGCAAGCTGGCGCCGCACTTCCTGGCCGTGCTGAACACTCAAGTGGACGACAAAGGCCGGGCAATCATCCGCCACGGCAATGCGCGGGTGCTCCGCGCGCGGTTCAAGGACGCGCGGTTCTTCTGGGATTTCGACCAGAAGACGCCGCTTGCGGCGCGCGTGGAAAGCTTGAAGAACGTCACTTTCCAGAAGGAACTTGGCAGCTACCACTGGAAGACCGAGGAGAATCTCCGGCTGGCGAGAGAATACGCAAACTGGTACGAAATCCATGCTCCGGTTGCAAGCGATCCTGACCTGTGCGCAGTCGTAGAGACCGCGGTTCAGTTGGCGAAGACCGACCTCACTACCGAGCTGGTCAAGGAGTTTACCGAGTTGCAGGGTGTGGTTGGCGGTGTGTACGCGCTGGCGCAGGGCTTGGGGGAAAGAGTCGCTGACGCGATTTACTGGCAATATCGTCCGGCGAATACAGAGGACCGGATTCCACCCGCTGTTGCGGGACAACTCCTCGGTCTTGCCGACCGCATCCAGACCATCGTAGCCATGTTTTCCATCGGGAATGCGCCGACCGGATCGAAGGATCCGTTCGCATTGCGCCGTGCGGCAAATGGAGTCATCAAGATTCTCGCCGAGTCCCAGTTGCCGTTCGATCTCGTCCGCCTGATTAGGCTTGCGGTGCATGCAGTCGAGAACGGTTCCCAGGAAAAGCTTGAGCGAGATGTTCGAGCTTTCTTCAATGAGCGGCTGCACTTCTATCTAAAAGATGTGCGCGGCTTTGCCTACGACGTGGTGAACGCCGTTCTGGCCGCGGGGGGCAATGACGTTCGCGATACGATTGCGCGGGCTGAAGCGTTGACGGCAGCGCGCGACTCGGAGGATTTCAGGGCCATCTCGGCGGCTTTCAAGCGCATTAAGAACATTCTGCGGCAGGCCGAAGAGAAACAATTTGCCATTGGCTTGGCGCAGGACGCGCGGCTCTCGGTGGAAGCCTGGCAGTTCTCGGCGGCCGCGGCGGCGCTGGCGCCGGAGGTTGCCAAGCTGTGTCGCCAGAGGGCCTACGTTGAGGCCCTGGCATTGACTGCCACGCTGCGGCCGGATGTGGATACTTTCTTCGACAAAGTGATGGTGCTCGATCCCGATCCAGCGGTGCGCGGGGCGCATCTGGGACTGATCGACGGGGTACTGCGCGAGTTTTCCCGCATTGCGGACTTCAGCGAGATCGTGACGGCGTAGGGTAGGAGTCCGTTTCGCCGGCTGGTTGAGTGTTGTGGCGTCTCAGGTCTCTTCGCTGCGGCGGACGAGACTTGGGATAGCTGGCCTTTCAGGCTGCGTTGGCTGGCGCCAGACTCCAGGTTCCTGCTCTTCCATGCCGTCCTCCCCGCATCCTCGGTTCTTTCCGCACGTCTACAATCAATAAGGATGTCCGACACTCTCTATCTGAGTTTGTGGTACCCGAATCTGCTCCTTGCCGCGCTCGCGGACAAGCTGACGGCGGTGCTGAGTGCGTTTGCCGCGCGCGGCGGCGAGGCCAGGGTCTATGCAGCCACTGTGTGGCCGGTAAGCTGGAGCGAATCGCCGGTTTTCCAGCGGGTTTATGGCCGGGGCGAGCGGGGTGCGGAGCCACGATTGGCTGTGGAGGAAGCGCTTGAACTGCTGCACGACGATTACGCCTACGAGTTCCAGATCGGCTGGAGCTTGTGGGAGTTGGAAGCGGGCGCAGGGTTAGATGCCCGCTGGGTGCGGGAGCCGTGTTTGGTGTGGGTAACGGGCTATGGGCCGCTGTTCGACGAGGGGGCTTACGAGCAGGATGGGCACATCCGGCTGGACTTCGGTTCGGACACGCCGTTCCTTGAAGAAGATTTGGAATTGGATTCCGTGGCGGCGCGCCGCGTGGAAGAAAATGTGCGCCAACTGGTAGAGTTGACCGCGGCCGTCGAGAAGGGATCGGGGGCTACGGCGCGGCTTTTATGGAGTGAGCTGGGCGAGAGTCTTGCCCAGCGGCTGGCGGCACGCATAGGGTCTGTCATTTAATCTCAGGGGCCAGCGACCGGAGCCAATTATTACGAGTTCTTGGAGTGAGGAGTGACGCATACCGGGTGTCTGCTAGCGACGAGCGACAACGAAATCGGGAAAATTGGCCCGGTCCCGAAGGGTTGCGGCGAAAATCCGGCCATACATCGTTCTCGCCCTCGACGGTGGCCCCCCCACAGCCTTCGGACTCGGCCTCGTCTGACCCGATTTTCGCTCGCAACGCTGGCCTCGGAGATTAGATGGCAGACCCTGGGGGTGGAAAACTGAGCGCACGATTCACCATTGAGCGGATGCGGACGTTGGTGCTTGCGGCAGGAGGTCTGCTGGTGGTGGCGCTGGTGGTGTTTCTGGCCATCGGCAAGTGGAAGAATCCCTTCAGTGGCCGCGATCTGCCCAAGCGGCTGGGCCTTGATATCCAGCAGGAGGCCAACGGCTGGGTCTTTTCCCATCACCTCGGCGCGCATTCGCAGTATACGATTCACGCCTCAAAATGGATCCAATTGACCAAGGACAAAGGCGGCCATGTGCTGTTGCACGACGTGAAGATTGAGTTCTACGGCGAAGACGGCAGCCGCGTGGATCGGATCGAGGGCAAGGAGTTCGAGTACGACCAGAAGAACAGTACGGTAACGGCCGCCGGGCCGGTGGAGATTACGCTGATGGGGCCGGGAGTGGCGCCGACGATTGCGCCCAAGGCGACGCCGGGGCAGGCCATAAGCGACAAGCCGAAGGGCAGCACTCTGGCCTCGGCTGCCGAGACCGCCGCGCGCGGCGAGATTCACGTGAAGACCAGCGGGCTGACCTTCGACCAGAAGAGCGGAGTGGCGACGACCAGCCAGCATGTGGATTTTGCCATGGCCCAGAGGACCGGCAGCTCCATGGGCGCTTCGTACGACTCGCAGCAGGGCCATCTGGTGCTGGATCGGGCGGTGGAGCTGAACACGCTTCGCGGCGGAGAGATGGTTGTGATCCATGCCCAGCACGGGGAGTTCGAGCGCGAGACCGATCTGTGCCATCTGCAAGTGGTCACGGCCGATTACCAGGGCGGGGAAGCCACCGCAGGCACGGCGATGATCCTGTTCCGTCCGGATGGATCGGCGGCGCGGCTGGATGCTGCCAACAGGTTTACTCTGGCGACCGCGACCGGCGGTCATATTGCAGCGCCTACTGGGTCAATGGATTTTGACGAACACAGCCAGCCCCGGCAAAGTCATCTGGAGGGCGGCGTCACGATGGACTCGGCCAGCCAGAATGGGAGCCAGAGCCGCCATGTGCATGGGACCTCGCCCACCGCGGAGTTTGATTTCACGCCGCAGGGCGAGTTGCGTCACGTGCGCCTGGAACGGAGCGTGGAGATGCACAGCGAAGAACTGAGCGAGCCGGAGGCCAAGACCGGGAATGGGATTGGGGACGGTCCGCTGCGGGTGAGCCGGAGCTGGATGTCGCCGGTGGCCGATGTGGAGTTCCGCGATAACGGGAAGGGGCAGGTGGAGCCGGCCTCGATGCGCGGGACCGGCGGCGTGGTCATCACCGGCGAGAGTCAGCGCGGCAAGGGCCTCGTCTCACCGTCGCGGCTGGCGGCCGATGAGATGACCAGCGAATTCGGACCGGGCTCCGTGTTGACCGCGATAACCGGGGTGGGCCACACCAGTATGGAAGAAATCACTCTCACCGGAACCCGGCAGACCTCGAGCGGCGACCGGCTGGAGGCGCATTTTGCCCCCGGGGAGGCTGCCGGCGCAAAAAGCGGGGCGAAAAATGAGCCGGGAGGCGCGGTACAGATTCAGTCTGCGGTGCTCGATGGCCATGTGGTGCTGGTTCAGGAGGCGGCTGCAAAGCCGGGGGCGCACGCGGAGGCGCCGATGCGGGCCTGGGCCGGCCGGGCTGTTTACGAGGGCGCGGGGGAGTGGCTGCACCTGACTCTCAGTCCGCGTGTGGAAGACGGCGGCCTGCAACTCACAGCGGACAAGATTGACGTGTCCCATGATTCGGGGGATGCCTTTGCGCACGGAAACGTGAAGGCGACTTGGTTTGATACCGGTGCTGGCGAAACCGGCTCGGCCAAGACCGGACAGCAGGGCGGGCCCGCAACCGGCGCTGCTGGCCAGGGCAGCCTGGCCCTGGGTGTGCACGGTCCCTCGCACGTAGTCGCGGCCGAGGCTCAGTTGCATCAGGCTACGGACAAAGCCACCTTCCGAGGTCATGCGCGGCTGTGGCAGCAGGCAAACTCGGTTGCCGCGCCGGTAATCGTGCTGGATCGCCAGAGGCAGACGCTGGTGGCCCGGAGCACAGACCCGGCTGAGCCGGTGCGTGCGGTGCTGGTGTGTGCGTCAGGCGCGGCTACGGGCAAGGAAACGGGCAAGGATGCGGCCGGTAAACCAGCCACGCCTTCCGTGATCCGTGTGCGCGGGGGCGACCTGAAATATTCGGATGCCGAGCGCAAGGCGATAATCCGCGGTGGCGCTCTGGGCACGGTGGTTGCTGCGACGGGGACGACGAGCTCAGTTTCGAATGAGGTTGAGTTGACGTTGCTGCCGGCGGGCAATCACGCCGGCAAGGGCGGCGGGCAGGCGCAGGTGGACCGGATGGCGGCCCGCGGCCACGTCGTGGTGACCTCCGAGGGCTGGCGCGGAACCGGCGAGCAGTTGGAGTATACCGGCGAGACCGGGGAGTATGTACTCACCGGAACCGCCGCCACGCCGCCGCGCATGACCGATCCGGCGCGGGGGACGGTGACTGGCGAAGTCTTGACTTTCCATAGCGGCGACAATAGCGTTAGCGTCGAAGGCGGCGGACGCAAGACAACAACGGAGACCACGGCGCCGAAGTGACGGCGGAAACGAGTTGGACGTAGATGGATACACTGATCGCCGAGGGAATCGGCAAATCGTACAAGGGACGGCAGGTCGTCCGCGGGGTTGACCTGAGGATCTCCCGTGGGGAGGTAGTGGGTTTGCTGGGGCCGAACGGCGCCGGCAAGACGACCTGCTTCTACATGATCGTGGGACTGGTGGCGCCCGAGACCGGGCGCGTGCTGGTGGACGAGAGCGACATCACGCGGGTGCCGATGTATCTGCGCGCGCGCAACTACGGCATCAGCTATCTGCCGCAGGAGCCCTCGGTCTTTCGCAAGCTGACCGTGGAGGAAAACATTCTGGCCGTGCTTGAGGCGCAGCCGCTGGGCAATCGGGAACGGCGCATTAGGACTGAGCGGCTGATCCATCAGCTGAATCTGGGCCACATCCGCGCCACGCGGGGCTACGCGCTCTCGGGCGGAGAACGGCGGCGGGTGGAAATCGCGCGCTCGTTGTGTATACAGCCCAGCTTCATCCTGCTCGACGAGCCATTCAGCGGCATCGATCCCATCGCCGTGCTTGAGTTGCAGAAGATTATCTTCGACCTGAAGGCCAGCGGCATCGGAGTTCTGGTCACCGACCACAATGTGCGCGAGACGCTGAGCGTGACCGATCGGGCGTACATTATCGCTGAAGGAAAGATTTTTTTCGCCGGAACGCCCCATGAATTGGGCAACAACGTGGATGTGCGGCGCCTCTATCTGGGTGAGGGCTTTTCGCTGGGTTGATCTTGTTTTCCGGTGAGCGGGCGCAAGCGCGAGATTGGAGGAGGTTTCGTTTTGTCAATCCCCTGAAAGGGGGAACGGCGCACGAAATTCCAGACAGAGATTCCCTGATTGACCGTTGCTTGATCCGGGAAAATTGGCGCGAAGTGAGACAATTTGACCTTTAGCAGTTTTCCTGTGAGATTACACTTACCTTAAGTTCAAACGGGGAACGAGTCCCATTTATGGCGCTTCTGCAGCCCAAATTAAGCCTGAAAGTCTCGCAACGCCAGGTCCTGACTCCGGGCCTGATGCAGATGGTGAGCGTTCTTGCACTGAACAAGCTTGAACTGAAGGAGATGATCGATGCGGAGATGGTGGAAAATCCCGTCCTGGAGGAGATTGACGAATCGGTTCCAATGCTGGATCAGGTTGCGGTGCGGGAAGAGAAGCTGGAGCGTGGCGTTGAGGATCGCGGGGTCGAGGAGCCCGCGGCCCCACCCAAGGACGTCTTTGAAGAGATCGACTTCGGCTCCTACTTCCAGGACTATCTGGACCCAGGCTACCGCACACAGCCGGAGTTTGAAGAGAACGAAAAGCCCTCGTTTGAAAACTTTCTCTCCCAGCCTACGACTCTCGCCGATCACTTGGCGTGGCAGTTGGGAGCTCTAACACTGGAGCCCAGCCTGCATGAGGCGGTGGAGTTTGTCATCGGCAATCTGGACGGGGATGGGTACTTGGCTGGCAGCGAAGAAGAACTGGCGGCGGCCTTCAGCCAGTCCCCTGCAAGCGAGTCCCCTGAAAGCCGGCCCTCGGAGAACCAGACCCCTGGAGATCAGCCCCTGAAAAGCGAGTCCGGGACCAGCCAGTTACCGCTTAACGGCCGTGAGCCGAAACTGGCCGCGGCCCTTGAGTTGGTGCGGCGCGGCATTGACCTGGTGCAACATCTTGACCCCGCCGGAGTGGGGGCCAGAGATCTGCGCGAGTGCTTGCTGATCCAGATTGAGGCCCAGCAGCACGAGTTTAACCAGTTGTATGTCAGGCAGGGGGCCGAACCGGCCGAGGATCCCCATCGCAGCTTCCGTGCAGAGGCCGAGGCTCAGTTGGAGGAGCGGCGTCGCAGCATGGAAGTTGCGGCGCTGATCGTGGACCGGCACTTGCACATGCTGCAAAAGCGGGACGTCAAAGACCTGGCGCATGCGGCCCAAATCAGCCCCGCGGAGGCTCATGCAGGGGTGGAGTTCATCCGCACCCTGGACCCCCGGCCTGGCCGGCTCTACAACCGCGAGCAGGCGCGACTGATCGAGCCCGACGTGGTCTTCATCAAGCGCGGCGGCGAGTGGGTGGTCTCGATGAACGAGGAGGACATGCCCAGCCTGCGGCTCAGCCGGCGCTACCGGCAGATGCTGGTCTCGGAAAACACCGACAAAGAGGTCAGGGAGTACGTGAAGGAGCGGTTCCGCTCCGCGCTGCAACTGATGCGCAACATTGCCCAGCGCAAGAGTACGATACTGCGCACCTGCGAGGTGATTGTGCGCCGCCAGCAGGACTTTCTCGAGCAGGGCATCGAGGCCTTGCGACCGATGATGATCAAGGAAGTGGCTGAGGAGATCGGGGTTCATCCCTCGACGGTCAGCCGTGCGGTAGCCAACAAGTATGCGCACACGCCGCAAGGAGTACTCGAACTGCGCTCTTTCTTTTCCGAGGGAGCGAACGGACCGGAGGGCGCCGACACGCCGTTGCTGGTGCTCAAGCGCAAGGTGCGCAAGCTGATCGAGGAGGAGGATCCCCGCCATCCGCTCACCGATGACCAGCTTGCCGCCTTGCTCCAGGCCCAGGGCATCCAACTTACCCGGCGCACCGTGGCCAAGTACCGTGAGGACCTGAGTATCCCCTCCACCCACCAGCGCCGGTGCCGCGATGGGTAGGGCGGGATTGTCCGCATCCGCAGCGGCCAAGTGATTCTCCTTACGCCGGTTCGGGAAATGCTATAGAATCCGCCTGAAAATAGGTCATTCAGGCCGCTTTGGCCGTTATCACTTCGAATCCTTTTTGCGGGCGACGCCTCCTATCCTATGGATGGAACAACCGTTATCGAACCTTGCAAAGTGCTGTACCGGACCGCAGTGAAAAGTGCCGGTTGTATCCGTGCGCGTGAAACGCTCATCGGTGTCGCCGGTTAGCAACTCTGCCGCCGAATTGTGCCCTCGGCCAGCAATGCCGGAGCCGGGTTAAAATCGCAGGTTCCAGCGTCTTTGCCCTCCCAGGTGTTACTTTACCTTTTGGCTGCGTTCGTGCCGGAAGGATGCGCCGGGTTGGCGGATCGGTCAGAACCGGAGGACAGGAAAAACTTCCCGGGGGATGTTGCACGGGCGGCGCGTTGGGTTGGCTGAGTGGCTGGAAGGGTTTGGGAGCTCTGTTTCTTATGATGGAATTCCACATTTCGCGGAATACGCGTGAACGGTACCAGTTTGCGGAGTCGCTCTTTTCCTATACGGGGAACGTCGTTTTCGCCAATTTGGCCGCGTGCCGCGAGTTTGCGCACCGCATGAATCAGGTGCGCGACGTTGAAAAGCATCCCGAGCGGGCGGTTCATGCCGGCGCGCTATACGCCATGGGCCTGATCGACGAGGCCAGCCACGTCCTGATGGCGCGCTACCGCGAGCAATTCGATCCCGAGGTGATGACCAGCGCCCTAGCCTGGTTTTCAGCGCAGGTGGGCGCTGAGGCGCTGGATACCATGTTGCTGACGTTTGTTGAGCAGTTTCCGGGGATCAGCGTCATCCGCGGCCTGGAGACTCCGCGGCAATGGCTGGCCGGAACCACGGATGGGGCTCCTCACAGGGCCGCCGCGCTCGAGGAGTTGCTGCTCCTGTGGACCGCCAACCGCAATGAAGCCTTCAGGCCCTTCGAGGAGCTTTTCGAGGAAAAGACCTTGGCGGAAAAGACTGTTTACCGGCAAGTGACGCGGCAGTTGCCCGACTACTTTGCCACCCGGCCGCTGATTCCGCTGCCTGGCGCCAAGCCGTTGAACCTATTGGACCTTTTGCGCGCGCCGGCCGTGAGCTCTCCCGGATCACTCAGTGAGCAGCTAGCGCTCATTCGCCGGCTCTGGAAGCCGCTGCTGGGCGAGAGCCTGGAACGCATTTTGTTGATGGCGGGCGAGATTCTTCACGAAGAAGAGCTGGCTATCTGGATGCAGTTCAATCCTCCCGCTGCCCAAGCCCGCGCTGCCGCGGAGGCCGCGGCCAAGCGCCGCTGGGAGAGCGGGCAGCAGCAGTGGCCTTCGGTGGTCAGCCATTCCGAGGTGCCGGTTTTTGGCGATCCGGCTCACGAATACGAGAAGTTCAGCCCGGACACAGCCTGGATGCCCAACACGGTGCTGATCGCCAAGAGCACCTATGTATGGTTGGCGCAGCTCAGCAAACAGTATGGCCGCAGAATCTCCCGGCTGGATGAGATTCCCGACGAGGAACTGGGAACGCTGGCGCGCCGCGGGCTGAATTCGCTGTGGCTGATCGGCGTGTGGGAGCGAAGCCGCGCGTCGAAGGCCATCAAGCAGCTCTGCGGGAACCGCGAGGCCGTGGCTTCAGCCTACTCGCTGTTTGACTACTCGATTGCCGAGGATTTGGGTGGCGAGGCAGCCTACACGAACCTGCGCAACCGCGCCTATGCACACGGTGTCCGGCTGGCCAGCGACATGGTGCCGAACCACATGGGCATCGATTCGCCCTGGGTTGTCGAGCACCCGGAGTGGTTCATCTCCCGGCCGGATACGCCCTATCCCGCCTACAGCTTTAACGGCCCCGATCTCTCTCATGACGCGCGGGTGGAGATCAAGATTGAAGACCACTACTTCGAGGAGTCGGACGCCGCGGTGGTCTTCCGCCGCCGCGACCGGGCCAGCGGCGAGACGCGCTACATTTACCACGGCAACGACGGCACCAGCTTTCCATGGAACGATACGGCGCAGCTCGACTACCTGAATCCCGCGGTGCGGGAGCAGGTGATCCAAACCATCCTGCATGTGGCGCGGCTGTTTCCGGTGATTCGTTTTGACGCGGCGATGACCCTGACCAAACGGCATTTTCACCGGCTGTGGTTTCCTGGCCGAGGTTCCAGCGGCGCCATCCCCTCCCGCGCCGAATTTGGCATGAACCAGGCCGACTTCGACCGGAACATGCCGCATGAGTTCTGGCGCGAAGTGGTGGATCGCGTGGCTGCGGAAGTGCCCGGCACGCTGCTGCTGGCCGAGGCGTTCTGGCTGATGGAGGGCTATTTTGTCCGCACTCTGGGCATGCACCGCGTCTACAACAGCGCCTTCATGAACATGATGCGCGACGAGGAGAACGCCAAGTATCGCTCGGTTATCAAGAACACGCTGGAGTTCGACCCGGACATCATGAAGCGGTACGTCAACTTCATGAGCAATCCCGACGAGCGCACCGCCATCGACCAGTTTGGCAAGGGCGACAAATGTTTCGGCGTGGCCGCGTTGATGGCTACGCTGCCCGGCTTGCCGATGTTTGGACACGGCCAGATCGAGGGCTTCACCGAGAAATACGGGATGGAGTACCAGCGGCCCCGCTACGACGAAACTCCAGACCATTGGCTGGTCGAACGCCACGAACGCGAGATCGCGCCTTTGTTGCACCGCCGCTCACTCTTCGCCGAAAGCAGCAACTTCCTGCTCTACGACTTCTTCCGTGACAACGGCTCGGTGGACGAGAACGTATTCGCTTACTCGAACCGCAACGGCGGCGAGCGCGCCCTGGTGGTCTACAACAACCGCTACGGCGCCGCGCACGGGACCATCGATTTCTCCGCGGCGTACGCCGACAAGAATGCAGGGCAACTGCGCCAGCAGCGTCTGAGGGAAGGCCTCGGGCTGAGCGGCGATGCTGCCGCCATCCTTGCATGGCGCGACTCGCTCACTGGGCTCGAATACCTCCGCCGGGCGAATGATTTGTCTGAGCGTGGGCTCACGCTCGACCTGCACGCCTACCAGTGCCACGTCTTTCTCGATTGGCGCGAGTTGCGCGTCGCGGCGGAACAGCCCTGGGACCGGCTGTGCGATCAGCTCAACGGAAGAGGCGTTCCCAACCTGGACGATGCTCTGGTGGACCTGGAACTGCGGCCGGTGCATGATGCGCTCCGTCAGCAGATCGATCCGGGGATCGTGCGTCTGCTCGCCGACCTGGCGGAGCATCCGCGCACAGTTGCCGCCGGGCCCCTTGCCGCGGGCAAGGACAAAAAGATCGAGCCTGCCCGCAACGAGTTCTTTGAGCTGGCGTGGACGCATTGCGAGAGTTTTCTGCGCGTGGCGCAGACAGCGTATGCTTCGCGCATTGGCAGGGAGAAGCAACCGGCCGGAGCTGGCGAGCCGACCAACCCCGTATTGCTGGGCCCGGTCTTCCGCGAGCGACTGCGCGGCGCGATGCGGATTCCGGCGATCGAGGCGCTCTTTCCGGTTCCGTGGACCGTTGCCGCCCGCCGCGTGTTGCCCAGTCCCAGTCCGCAGTTCACGGCCACGGCTATGTGGGGACCAGTGCTCGGCTGGTGTGTGCTGCAATTGCTGGCCGAATCGATCGACGCGGAAAGCCCGGAACGCGCGGCGCTGGACTTGTTTGACCGGCTCCGGTTGCGCGAGCCGTTCGCCCAGGCCTTTGCCGCACTTGGATTCGAGGGCGAGGAGGGCTGGCGCGTGGCGGCCCGCATCAAGATCGTTCTGCTTACCGGAGCGGGTGTCGGCAAGAAAGAGGAATCAACTGCCAGCGTCGAGTCCGAGGCGGCAGGGAAGACGACGGCGACGGAAGCTGAATTGGCGGCAGCGGCTCCAACTTCGGGCGAACCGGCAGCGGCCGGGGACGAAAGAGTGGCGCTCGCGCCGGACTTATGGTTTGACCCGGATGTACGCTGGCTGACCGGCGTCCACGAAGCGGAGGGCCACGCCTACCTGGTTCGCGAGCTATATGAGGAGCTGCTCTGGTGGCTGCTCATGCCGTCGCTGCTTCGCCTGGGCTGCGAGGCTGCGCCCACCCGCGCGGCAGTGGAGGAGATGAGCAAGACCGTCGAAGAGGCCCTGGCGACAGCCGAGGCCGCCGGCTATCGCATCGACGCGCTGCTGGGTACATCCGCGGACCACCATGCCGGCGAAGCGGCTGAACCTGAAGCCGAATTCGAGTCGCTTGAGCCGGAACAACTGGAAATAGAGGGGTTGAAGCATCAGGAGCCGGAGATCGAATCACCGGCTGTCTCCGCGGCCGATCCAGTGGAGCCGGCTTAGCAGAGAGCGGTGCAAGGGATGTATTTGTCCCAGCCGCTTGCGACCCGTAGAATCACAGCAGGGCCGACGGCGACGCTGCCGGGAGCGGCACCGTAGCATTACCAGGGATGATGTATCCCGAAGCCACAGCAATCAAGTCGACGCGACCACCAGGGAGCGGCGGCCCTATGACAGACTTGAACAGGACACAATTTCCCTGGTAATGCCGTAGGTACCGATGAGCGAACAGGAATCAGGGACTTCCATTCAGGCGCAGGCGGTTTCGCCGGCATGGACCAGGATCGAACGGGCCCGACATCCCCAGCGGCCTTACCCCATGGACTTTATCGAGCGGGTCTTCACGGATTTCAGCGAGATTCACGGGGATCGCGTCTTTGGCGACGACGAGGCAGTGGCCTGCGGGATGGCGCGACTGGGCGCGGAAGAAGTGCTGGTTATCGGCAACCGCAAGGGCGGGAGCACCAAGGACCGGGTGCGGCGCAACTTCGGCATGCCCCACCCCGAGGGTTACCGCAAGGCGCTGCGGTGTATGAAGATCGCCGAAAAGTTTTCCCGGCCGGTCATTTGTTTTATCGACCTGACGGGGGCATATCCGGGGCTGGGCGCCGAGGAGCGCGGACAGGCCGAGGCCATCGCCCGCAATCTGCGCGAGATGGCTCGGCTGCGCGTGCCCACCATCTCGGTAATCAGCGGCGAGGGAGGTTCGGGCGGAGCGCTGGCCCTGGCTGTCAGTGACCGCGTGCTGATCCTGGAAAATGCGCTTTACTTCGTGATTACCCCGGAGTCCTGCGCGGCCATTATGTGGCGCGATGCGGCGCATAAGCAGTTGGCGGCCGAGGCCATGCAAATCTCCGCGCCGGAGGTTGCCGCGCTGGGTTGCGTGGATGAGATTGTTCCCGAGCCGCCCGGAGGCATTCATACCGACCGCGAGGTGGGCTGCGGCCTGCTGGGCAGCGTGCTGAAAAAGCACCTGGCCGAGCTCAAGGCGATGCCGGTGGAGGCACTGGTGGCCGCGCGGCAGCAGAAGTTCCGCAACATTGCGCAGTTCTACGTGGAAGGATAGTTTTGCCGCGCGTTGACGGGCGAAACGAATGGGTGCATTGGGCGCTGGGATGAAATTGCGTGATAGAGCAGGCGAGTTGGGCAGCAGCAGGGCGATGGCTGGGGCAGGGGGATGCGCATGAGCACACCGGAGGCCGGCGGCACCCGATTTCGCGCCTACGTGCGCTTCATTGCCGCGGTGCTGTACTTCTTCCTGGCGCGGTCGCTGGCCCGCTACGGGGCGCAGGGGCTGGCCGGCGAACAGTGCGCTCCGCTGGCGGAGCAGACCATGCTGGCATTGCTGCTGCTGCTGGGCTATGCGGCAATGGGATTCTGGCTTGATGGGCAGATCCACCCGGTGAGCGCACAGGGTTTGCCGCGGCGTCCGGGCTGGCCGGCCGAGGCGGGAGTAGGCCTGGCTGTTGGCTGGTCGATAGCGATCGTGTGTGTGTTGCCTATGGTGCTGGTTGGCGGCATCGCCATTGTTCTCGTCCTCCAGCCCTCAGCCTGGGGCTGGCTGGCAGCCGATGCGGCATTCTTTGCGCTGGCCGCGCTGGCGGAAGAGGTTGCCTTTCGCGGCTACGGATTTCAGTGCTTTGCCCACGCGGTGGGACCGGTTGGAGCGGCGCTGGGGTTTGCGGCGTTTTATGCCATCGTGCAGGCGCAGGCGCCAGGGTCGAGCCACGCCAGCGTGGCCGTCTCCGTGGCGCTGGGTTTGGTGCTTTCCGCGGCTTACCTGCGTACACGGGCTCTGTGGCTGAGCTGGGGGCTTAACTTTGGCTGGAAGGCCAGCCGCGCCCTTCTGTTCGGACTTGCGGTGAGCGGCGTGAACAGCCATTCGCCCGTGGTGCAGGGCGATCCCATGGGACCGTTCTGGCTGACTGGGGGGGGGTACGGGCTGGACGGCAGCTGGGTTACGTTCTTCGTGCTTCTGGCGGCACTGCCGGTGGTCTTCCGGGTCACGCGGGAGCTGGATTTCCGCTACAACGCGCCGGTGATCGTGCCGGGAGGCATTCCGGTGGACCTGGACGCGGCGGCGCGACGCCAGCATGAGGCTGCGATGGGAGCGGCCGAGCCTGCTGCTCCCGCGCTGGTGCAGATTCTGTCGGTTTCCACGCCGCCACAGCCTCCGCAGGCGGACACCGAGCAGACGAATTGACGGGCTGAAACGGCGCACGCAGCCTTGATGTAGACTGGTTGAAGCGAGTCAGGCTGCCTTGTTGAGAGGCGAGCCACCGGCCGCGCCGTTGAAGCCGCGCAGCAGACCAATGCGCGCGTGCGCAGAGACAATCCCAGAAGGAGAAACACCGACAGATGGCCAAGATTGCAAAGACAGGTCACCGCGAGAAGGTGATGGACACGGCGAAGTCGACCGACTGTCCCAAGTGCAACAAGCCAACACGCATCGTCAAGCGCGTGAAGGACCGCGAGC